>CAZJNL010000112.1:0-9539 GCA_964546515.1 uncultured Oscillatoria sp. | reverse complement strand
CTAACCCCTAACCCCTAACCTCCCCGCGCCCCGTTACCCGGGCGACAGCCGCCACCAGCCCGACGGGATCGACCGGCTTGGACAAGTGTACCTGGAACCCAGCCGAGAGAGCTTGCTGCTGGTCTTTTTCCTGAGCGTAAGCCGTCAGCGCCACCGCCGGCATCTCCTGAGCGCCGCGTTCTGCCTCCAGCGACCTAATTTTCCGGATTAAAGAGTAGCCGTCCTCCTCTGGCATGCCGATATCGCTGACTAGCACATCCGCCCAGTGCCGGTCGAGTGCCTCCAGCGCCTCGAAAGCATTAGCCGCCAGCGTCACCTCAGCCCCGTACTGTTCCAGCACAGTCCCGACAAGCTCGCGGGCGTCAGCCTCATCATCTACCACCAGAACCCGCAAACCTTCCAGCAACAGGTCGCTGGAAGCGGGCGAAACTTCCTCAACCGGCGCTGTCACCGACTCGTCAGTCACATCCCCGACGGATACAGCCCTAACCGGCAGACGCACCGTGAAGGTTGTCCCCAGTCCGAGGCCTGCGCTGTAAGCGCTGACACTGCCGCCGTGCAGTTCCACCAGATTGCGCACAATAGCCAGCCCCAGTCCCAAGCCGCTGTAGGCGCGGGTGCTGCTGCTGTCTGCTTGGCGGAAGCGCTCAAAGACGAATGGCAGGAAGTCCGGGTCAATGCCCTTGCCGGTGTCGGACACCCGGATCTCGACGGCAGAGTTAACCCGCTCCAGCCGGATTTCGACCCGCCCACCTTCGGGGGTGAACTTGATGGCGTTGGAAAGCAGGTTCCAAACAACCTGCTGCAAGCGGTCGGCATCGCCGACAATCGGGCCAACCGTAGGGTCGAGCCAGAGGTTCAGGGCAATCCCTTTGGCCTCAGCCGCTTGTTCTGCGGTGTCGGTGGCGGCTGCAATCACACTCAGCAAATCCACAGTACCGACATTGAGCTGGAGTTTGCCGCGAATAATCCGCGACACGTCCAGCAAGTCCTCAATCAGCTGGGTTTGCGCCCTGGCATTGCGCTCGATTGCCTCCAAGGCGCGAGCGCTGGTGGCCTCATCGAGCTGGGAGCAGCGCAGCAGCCGCACCCACCCAAACATGGCGCTCAGGGGGGTGCGCAACTCGTGAGAGAGGATGGAGAGAAACTCGTCCTTCATCCGGTTCGCTTCCTCTGCCGAGCGGTAGAGTCTGGCATTATCCACAGCCATTGCAGCGCGGCGAGCCAGCTCCTCAGCCAAGGCCAAGTCCTCCGGGCCGTAGCGGCGGTCATTAGAAGACCGGGCGAAACAGATTGCGCCCAGGGTTCTGCCGCGAGCCCTCAGCGGCACGCACATGGCGGACTTCAAGCCCAGCTGGCGCAGGATTTCTAGCTGTTTTGAGTCACAAGCTGCCAGTTCCAGCAGCGAGTCAGTCACTTTTGGGTATATCTCTGCCAAGCCGGTGCGCAGCACTTGCGGCACGCCTATTTTCGCTTGCGAGTCCAGGCAATAGCGCTGCGGCAACTGCTGTGCCAGCCGCTCCTTCACAGGGTCTTGGTGCGCCGCCGCGACTCGGCTGACGAACAGGCTGTCTTCGAGCATCTCAACGGTGCACCAGTCAGCGAGGGTGAGTGTGGCGACGCGGGCGACGTTGGCGAGCGTGGTTTCATACTCCAGCGAGGAGGCGAGCACAGCGGAAGCCTCGGACAGAAAGGCCAGTCGCTTCTGGCTGAGTGCGGTTTCAGTTACTTCCTGAACCAGAATTAGGACTGCTTCCACTTTGCCATCAGAGCTTTGCAGCGGCACGCCATCGATGTTCCAGTAAGTCTGCTGTTTTTGAGGGCCGGTGGAAAACTCGTAATTGCGCCGGCTCACTGTTTTGCCGGTGCGGTACACTTCATCGAGCCAATCGATTTCTCGCGCACCGTGCCCCCCTCTGGCTGCTACCTCCGGAAAAACCTCCGCCACCGTCCGCCCAACCACATCTTGCTGCGGCACGCCTGCAATAGCGCGGTAGGTGGGGTTGGCCAGGATGTGCCGGTGTTCTGGCCCCTGTACGGCGGCGATCCCTATTGGCGCGTTTTCCAGCAGCTTTTCCAGGAACTCCCGCTGGCGGCGCTGCTCTTTGAGCAGCAGCTCCCGCTCAGCAGCAGCCCGCTTGCCAGCGGTGATGTCCATTGCCGCGCCGGTGATGCCGAGGACATTGCCATCACTGTCGCGCAGCGGCTCCACGGTGAGGTCGCAGTAAAAAGTCTTTCCGCTGTTAGTAATTCGGATCTCCTCGCGCACCCCAATTCCCGTTTCTATGACTCGGCGCTTAATTTCACTCAGGCGCTGAGCGTCCTCAGGCGCAAACAGTTCGGCATCTGTCCGACCCAAAACCTCTTCGACTTTGTACCCCAGCGGCGGATTGTGAATCCAGGTGTAGCGCTCTTTGAGGTCTTGATTGAACACAGTCACCGGTGAGTGCTTGAGCGCAATCCGAAACCGCTCCTCACTGAGTTTGAGTTCCTCTTGCGCCCGCTTTTCCTTCGTGATGTCCTCCATTGTCCCTTCGTAATACACAACTTGACCCTCTCCATCTTTTATGGCTGCCACACTGTTGCGTATCCAAATAATCTTGCCGTCGCACCGGCTTTCCTTTCGCTTCAAAATCCCGGACAACTCCCTGACACCGCACCAGTACCAGCCACCGCACCAGCTTTTTGCCGCTCACCGGGAAATCTGCAGCCGTTGTCCCGCACCTGAATGTCAGAAAATTCCCGTTCCAGCTGGCGTCTAGCCTTGGCGCGGTCATCTGGATTGTCGTCAATTAGCAGTCAGCGCACGGGTCGTTTCATCTGTTAATAATCTAACAGAGAAACCTTTTTGTTTTCTACTTTTTAATTTTTAATTTTTAATTGACTTGTCATTGCCCTCTCCCCCTATAATAGTATAGCATCCTTCTCTCATGTTTGTCTCTCCTGCCCTCGCTCCAAGCCGGCCATTCCATGCAAAAGCTGCTCCCAGGCTGCAGCCTGGGAGCTTTTGCGCCCGCGGCGGCTTTTCGCCGCTCATATCCTTGCTTTCCTGCCGCCATACCAGGCACTCGCCGGCCCGTCGGCAAACCCTATTATAAAGGGTATCTCTTGTAGAGACGCGATTTCTCGCATCTGATTTCTCGCGTCTGATTTCTCGCGTCTAAAGTCGGCTTGCTGCTCTCACGCACCGGCACTCCTGTAGCGGCTAGCACTGCCTTTTCCCGGGCCCTGCCAATCGGCGGGCCTGAGTTTGAACACGCCCTTGATCAACTCAATATTATACCACATTTAGATCCCGATTAGAGAAAATTCCAGAAAATTGTGGCGGATTTTTCCCTAATTTCCAGCGCTCGAGGGGGCTCGCTCTCCTGCGGGCGAGAAGGGTTTACAGAATACTCATCAGCCGGATATGCAGCTAACCCATCTGCCACATCCGTTACCCCATCAGCTGCCCGCAAGCGCAGCGCCGGCATTCCCCGGTTAAATCGAGTAAGATAGTGGAAAAGACTTGGCATCTTTCGGCTTGACATAAACCCGCTGTTGGGCTTCCAGCTGCAGTTCGTCAAATCGCTCGCGGGTGAGGTGAGCGGTTACGACTTGGCCGTCATCCAAGGTTAACTCCGCCTGAATTTCCCAGCCGAGATGGATCAGCCGGCTGACTCTGGCCGGTGCGGTGGTGCCGTTCGGTTGGGTTTCCACGATCACGTCTTGGGGGCGCAGGAAAATTTGCGGGTGAGTTGAGTCAACCCCAGTGTCCTGGAAAATCCGCGAGGTGCTTGGCAGCACGTTGACCGGCCCGATAAAACTCATCACGAAGGCGGTGGCTGGGCGGTCGTAAATTTCTGCCGGCGTCCCCAGCTGCTCGACGCGCCCTTTGTTCATCACCACAATTTGGTCGGAGACTTCCATCGCCTCTTCTTGATCGTGGGTGACAAAAACTGTGGTGACGTGCACCTCGTCGTGCAGGCGTCGCAGCCAAGATCGCAAATCTTTGCGCACTTTGGCGTCTAGGGCTCCGAAAGGCTCATCCAGCAGCAATACTGACGGTTCCACAGCCAGCGCTCTGGCCAGGGCAACCCGCTGCCGCTGCCCGCCTGACAGCTGGGATGGGTAGCGATCTCCCAAACCTTTCAGCTGCACCAATTCTAGCAGTGTTTCCACCCGCGCTTTCACCTTGGCAGACGGCACCTTGCGAATCTCCAGCCCGAAGGCGATATTCTGGCGCACGGTGAGATGCTTGAACAAGGCGTAGTGCTGGAAGACAAAGCCGATATTGCGCTCTTGCACGCTCTGGTAAGTGGCGTCAGCGCCGGTCAGCCAGATTTTGCCGGTGTCTGGCGTCTCCAGACCGGCAATCAGCCGCAGCAAAGTAGATTTCCCTGAACCGGATGGCCCTAACAAAGCGACTAGGGAGCCGGCTTTAATTTCTAAGCTAACAGAGTCCACAGCTTGAAAGCTGCCAAACTGTTTAGATACGTTCTCAACAACAATGCCCACTGCAAGCAACCTCTGGACAATAGCAGTTATCAGTTAGGGGATTAACAAACCGGGCTTCTCTGGGAAACTCTCGCTCCAGGGGACTTTGGCTTTAATTTTGCCCACCTGGCTTGAACATCTGTTGAGCTACCGGGCCTCTTGACATTTAGGCAAAAGTGTGTTTTCCCAGTTCCAGAAGAGGACTCAGGCCGTCCGCGACTGTATCCCCCACTTGTGGGGCGCGGCAGACCCAAGTCCTAGAGCGCGAGTGAGTCTTTCTGCTCGCCAAGGCCAGTCCCGCACCAGCAACCCGGTTTCTCGGCACTCCATCAAGGGGCCGGTTTTGACGCCCTAGATAGCGGAAGGCGCTACAGAACCCTGCGGCTCTACCGACCGGCACGCCGCGCCCTAATCTCCCGTTCGTCTATGGAGTTACTGTAGTTTTATACCACAGATGGGTGCCTTTGGCAGTGCCGCAACGGCAAAGTACACAATTTGCAAGAAAACTTGAGGTTGTTTGCCGGGGTTTGTTAAGCTGTGTTGCAACTTTGCCCAATTCGGGGGCAGTGTGGGTGAGCGATCCAAGCGTCCGTGATACCATCAGAGGTTGTACACCAAAATATAGGAAGAAAAGCTTTGGCACTGAGGGTTGCTGTTGTTGGGTCTGGCCCTGCTGGGTCGTCTGCCGCTGAGACTCTGGCAAAAGCCGGTATTGAAACTTTTCTGTTTGAGCGCAAGCTAGACAATGCCAAGCCCTGTGGCGGGGCGATTCCCCTGTGTATGGTGAGCGAGTTTGACTTACCGCCCCATATCATAGACCGGCGGGTGAGACAAATGAAGATGATCTCACCCTCGAACATCGAGGTAGATATCAAGCTGGACAACCCAGAAGAGTATATCGGCATGTGCCGGCGGGAAGTGCTCGACGGTTTCCTGCGCGATCGCGCCGCCAAGTTGGGGGCAACTCTGATTAACGGCACTGTCCACAAACTGGATCTGCCGGCTGACCGCACCCAACCTTACACCATCCACTACGCCGATCACTCCAACGGCAGCTTGGAAGGGACGACGAAAACCCTGAAAGTGGATATGGTGATTGGCGCAGATGGTGCCAATTCCCGCATCGCTAAGGAAATCGATGCCGGTGACTACAACTACGCCATTGCCTTCCAAGAGCGCATTCGCCTCCCGGAAGACAAAATGGCTTTCTACGAAGACCTCGCGGAAATGTACGTCGGGAATGATGTCTCCCCCGACTTCTACGCCTGGGTTTTCCCCAAATACGACCATGTGGCTGTGGGCACCGGCACGATGAAGGTGAACAAGGCCAAAATCAAAGACCTGCAAGCCGGCATTCGCGCCCGCGCCGCCCGCAAGCTCGAAGGCGGTAAAATTATTAAAGTGGAAGCGCACCCGATCCCGGAACACCCCCGCCCCCGTCGCGTGGTGGGGCGCGTCGCCTTGGTGGGAGACGCCGCCGGCTATGTGACTAAATCCTCTGGCGAAGGCATTTACTTTGCCGCTAAGTCCGGTCGCATGTGCGCGGAAACGATTGTCGAGTTTTCCAATGGGGGAACTCGCACTCCCACTGAGGAGGAACTCAAGGTGTACCTGAAGCGGTGGGATAAGAAATACGGTCTCACCTACAAGGTGCTTGACATTCTGCAAACCGTGTTTTACCGTACTGACGCCACCCGCGAAGCTTTCGTGGAAATGTGCGCAGACCGCGATGTTCAGAAGCTGACGTTTGACAGCTATCTCTACAAGACGGTGGTGCCGGCAAATCCTTTCGTTCAGATGAAAATTACTGCGAAAACCATTGGCAGCTTGCTGCGGGGTAACGCCCTCGCTCCCTAGCCGCTGACTCGCTTCTAATAGTAGGGTGCGTACTCAGTACGGCACCCTATTTATATAATGTTTGGTCAATTGCCCGCCATTAATTTTTCTATCCCTCTGACTCTTTCTTCTTCCTTCTTGGCGTCCTACCCTGCGGGAAGCCGAGTCGCGCGTCTATGGCGTCTTGGCGGTTCATTATTAAGGTTAATCAACCAGACGTAATATTACTGTCTAGCGCTCAAAAAAAGGTGCCAGATTTTGGGAGCGTTGCCTCAAATCTGCTTTCCCGGCTCTTTCAGTCGATCTGCTCTGATTTAATTTTACTTAAAAAATCTAGCCGGCAGCCGCCGCACCCAGATGGTGCGGATTTTTGCCGCCAGTGCGTCTGTTTTGACGCCACCCGAAAAGATTTCTTGGAGATGTGCGCCGGTCGAGACGTGCAAAAGCTGGCGTTCGACCGCTATCTCTGCAAAAAGGTAGTGCCGGCGTTCTCCAGGGATTCAAATGAATATTACTGCCAAAATAGGGCGGTGCGCAAGTTACCAAGCAGCAGGCGCACAGAGGGCCGGTGTAAAAATTCGGAAACCAGTTTTTTCTGAAAAGACGGATTTCTCATATCATTTGCCTTTAATAGCAGCAACACCCGCTTCCGGACTTCTGGCGAGCGGCAAAAATTATTAGTTTTCCCAAGGTTTACTGCATAAGGCATTTCCCATGCCCTATGCCTTAGCACCTGTGCCCAAAAATGGGGTTGACACCACAAGTAAGGGAGAGCAAGCAAGATACTGACTACGGGAAAGCCGGTGGGAAAACTCCAGCCCGAAGGGCAAGTCCAAGACTTACCGCTCCAGGTGTGGGAATTCTGGACGCTCAAGATTCCTTGGCAAAATTTGCCTGCGAGCCCGCCCCACTGGCTGCTGCGCTCTCGCTTCCAGGCGGATTGCCGGGCAACTCCAAGCAATAGCCGGCACCGTAGACCGTCTTAATATAGCGAGGGTGGCGCGGATCGGGTTCGAGCTTGGTTCTCAAGTGTCTAACATGCACCCGGATGGTTTCTATGTCATCGTCTGGATCGTAACCCCAGACTTCCTTGAGAATTTCGCTGGGCGAAACGGTTTGCCCGTGACGCTGCAGCAGACAGTGCAGCAGTTCAAACTCCAGATGAGTTAACTTGACAGTCTGGTCGAACCAGATCGCCTCAAACCTTTCGGGAACTAGGGTCAGGGGGCCGAAGTTGAGAATTTCCGCGTGCTTGGCGGCTTGAGGAATGCGGTCGGTGCGTCGCAGCAGGGCTCGCACCCGCGCCAGCATTTCTTCGACTTCAAACGGCTTGGTCATGTAATCGTCCGCACCGGCGTTGAAGCCTTCTACCTTATCCTGGGTTTGGCCCAAGGCGGTGAGCATCAAGACGGGAATGTCGGCGGTGCGCTCATCTCGCCGCAGGCGCTGACAGACGGTGAATCCATCCACCCTGGGCAGCATCAGGTCGAGCATGATCAGGTCTGGTATCAGTTGCAGCGCCAGCGCCTGTCCTTTAATGCCATCTTCGGCTTGGCTGACTTCATAGCCAGCCATTTCCAGGTTGACGGCTACAAGTTCTGAGATTGCGGGGTCGTCGTCGATGACAAGTATCCGGGGCATCATTAAAAAGTTTGACTACTGTGTTTTTTTAAGGTTCGTTGAGAACCTTTTCAGGGATACTAAGATTCCTGTCAAAATTATAAGCAGATTCTTAATTATTTCCAAAGTCTGTCCAGTCGGGCCCTGCCCCAAACTGGCCCGGCTGCAAGCCGCAGCGCTCACCGACGGTTGCCCGACCTCGCCGCGCTCCTCCCGGAAGCCAGTGCCGGTAAACAGACCTGGATGCTTTCTCCCGCCTTGACTTCAGGGATAGGGTTGCTGGCTGTTTTGTCTCTAGCCGGCCCGTGGCTGAGGCGGAGCTTTCACGCATCTAATTTGCCTTTTTTCCGTCGCTTACCGTGACGTTTGCGGGATATTCGCCTGCGTATTTCCTGTTTTTTTACCCTTCTCCCTGTAACGCCGCATCAGTAATTTATGCGATTTAAATGCAAAAAACTCTGCCTCCTGTCTGGAGCGCGAATCTATAAGCCAGCAGGAGGCAGTAGGAGATTTTAGTTTTGAATTGACAAAGCCAAAATTTTGGCTTTGTCAAGAATCCTTAACTTTTCCCAACTCGGTGGCCAGCCAGAAGGGGCTGAGTGTTGATAATTAGGAGGTGCCTGCTTCAGGGGGATTTGGGAGTGGGCAGTCTGTCAAGATGTAATGGCTGCCTTGAGGCTGTGGCAGAACTGGCCGATGGCCTCCAGTCCTTGTGCCGGCGGGCCCTCTGCTAGGCGTTTGACAAAGGCGCTGCCGACAATTACGGCGTCTGCCCCCCAGTCTTTTACCTGACGGGCTTGTTGGGGATCGGAGATGCCAAAACCGACGCCAATGGGTTTATCGGTGATCTGGCGCATCTGGGTGAGTAAATCCTGGACTCGCGATTGCACGAGTGAGCGCATGCCGGTGACTCCCGTGACGCTCACCAAGTAAATGAATCCCCTGGACTGGCGGGCGATGGCTTCAATGCGTTCTTTGGGACTGGTGGGAGCCACCAGCAAAGTCACCTCAATTCCGAAGCTCTCCGCCTGTTGCAGCAGAGCGTCTGCTTCTTCTAGGGGCAAGTCGGGGACGACTAGCCCCCGGACGCCAGCACCGGCAACTTGCTGCAAGAATTTGTCAGTCCCCCAGTTCAAAATCGGGTTGTAGTAGGTGAACAGAACAATCGGGGCTCGCAGTGCCGGACTGGTGCCGGCAACCATTTCCAGCACCTGCTCCCAGCGGGTTCCCTTGGCGAGAGCGCGGGTGGCTGCAGCTTGAATCACCGGCCCGTCCGCCAGCGGGTCGGAGTAGGGAACTCCCAGCTCAATCAGGTCGGCACCGCTGCGGTCGAGCACGCGCAAGGCTTCAGCGGTTGTCTGCAAGTCCGGATCGCCGGCGGTGATAAACGGGATGAGGGCGCACTGGTTTTTAGCACGCAAGGATTCAAAGCAATGGGAAACCGAAATCATTCTAATAACTGTTAAATTTTCTAATTTTTAGACTTTAGATTGGCAGCGCCAGACACTAACTTAGGACTTTCCGCATGCACTGCAGTGTCTTAGATCCCCCGAACCCCCGTGAACTAAATTAATTCCGCTGGCTCCCCCCTTTTTAAGGGGGGCGGG
>CAZJNL010000111.1:7022-9543 GCA_964546515.1 uncultured Oscillatoria sp. | reverse complement strand
GATGTAGAGCCGGTTTCTTCTCGCCCAGCCTCTATCACAGATAAAGCATCCGTTTCATCACGCACCGTTTGCGCCGGCACTGCATCGGTCGGCAAACGCCACAGGCATGTGGCACAGCCAAGCATCATAAAAATCAGCAATCCGTAACCGATAGCCCACAGCCAACTCTGGTGCGTTAGGGAAAAATTCGGCTCAATTAGGATGGGATAGCTGAGCAGCCCTAACATGCTGCCAAGGTTGCTGGCGATATAAAGGAAATAGGGATCTTGACTGCGGTCGTGTCCCGTGCCGGCAAACCACTTCTGCACCAGAGGAGAACTGGTAGAAACGACAAAAAACGGGATGCCGGTGGAAACCAGCAACAGCGCTAGCAACCAAGGGATGGGATTGGCATTTTCAGGGGGAATCCAACTCTGAGGAACCCCTATCGGTAAAAAAGCGACCGGCAGCAGGAGGAGAATGCTGTGAATCACGGCTTGCCGGCGAGTCTCCCACCACGTTGTTGTGAGGTGGGAATATCCGTAACCGAGCAATAAAGTGCCTTGAAAAAAGAACTGGCAGGTGTTCCACACAGAGGGAGAGCCGCCCAAGAGTGGTAGAATCATCTTGGCCACCATCAACTGCACCCAGAACAGCAGGAAGGCGCTCAGAAAAAGGGTGAAGGAGAAAAGAAGTAGCAACGGCGTTGGCTCCAAGGGTAGTAACTAGCTGATTGAAATTATCGCTCAGATCAAGTGCCAGCAGCCAGCAGATCCGCAGAAACTCGCACCTCGGAGTGCCGGTGGGCACTGCGAGGCTCGACGCCTGTGGGAACATAACAAACGATAGTTAAGGTTGTTCCTCTTTCGCTAACAAAAAACTCAGACAATCGACTTCCAGAAACTCCCTTTCCCCCTCTGCGATCTCTGCGCCTGAAGCGGTTCAAATCATCACCCTACATCATCCCCCGCAACACCTGCCGAATCAAATGCGCCGGCACCCGATCCGTCACCGTCGCCGCACCAATGTGAGCCGGCAGCACAAACCGCACCTTCCCCCCCTTCACCTTCTTATCCGTTTGCAAACTCTCCAAAATCGCCTCAACATCCAACCCCGCCGGCAACTTCACCGGCAGTCCCGCCTTTTTAATCAGCGCCAGCTGCCGGTGGTCGCACTCCTTATCCCACATCTCCAGCTCAACCGCCAGCTGACTCGCCGCCACCATCCCAATCGCCACCGCCTCGCCGTGAATCACCGACTTGTAGCCGGTTAAACTTTCCACCGCATGACCGATCGTGTGACCGTAGTTGAGAATCGCCCTCAGCCCAGATTCTTTTTCATCTTCCATTACCACATCAGCCTTACTTTGGCAAGACCAGCTGATAATTTCTTGCAAAACACCGGCATCCAGATATCGCAACTCGTCAAGGCGCTTGCACTCCTCGAGCAGCTCAAACAGCGGCTCATTCCAAATGACGCCGTACTTGATCACCTCCGCCATGCCGGCTTTGAACTCCCTTGCCGGCAGCGTTTGCAGCACCTGCGGGTCAACGATCACCAAGCTCGGCTGGTAAAACGCCCCGATTAAATTCTTGCCCTTGGGGTGGTTGACGCCGGTTTTGCCGCCAATCGAAGCGTCCACCATCGCCAGCAGTGTGGTTGGCACCTGCACGAAATTAATCCCGCGCAGCCAAGTCGCAGCTGCAAAGCCGGTCATGTCCCCAATCACGCCCCCCCCCAGCGCCACCATCGTTGAGGAGCGTTCCAGGCGGTTTTCCAGAGCGGCGCTGTAGATTTTTTGGACAGATTCCAGAGTTTTGTATTGCTCGCCGTCGGGGAGGATGCAGCGCTCGACAGCAAACCCAGCTGACTCCAGGGAAGCAACTGCCCCCTGCCCGTAATGGCCAAACACCACCGGGTTAGAAACCAGCAAAACCTTCTTCCCCAGATTCAGCGGCTGCATCTGTGCGCCCAGCGCATTCAGACTGCCGGCTGCGATCGCAATGTCATAAGACTGCTGCGGTAGATTAACGCGGATGACAGAAGTCATAGCCCAACACCCACTCAACAAGAGGTTGTGGGCTGTATTGTATCGCACCCCATGTTTCAATAGTTGTAATCGATTTTTATGGAGAATTGTAAATGACCGCATCTGGAATCGTCACTTACGCCGTGCTTGTCGGTGGTGCCTTTGTCCTGGCTGCAGGGCTGATGTTTGGTTTTCGAGCCATCAAGCTGATCTAAACAGTAGGGTGCGTTCCCTCAAAGGAGCACCCTTTTTGTGGAGTCATGGATGACGCGGAACCCACCCCACCCAGTAGGGTGCGTTCCGCCGGCAATTGCGCGGTAAGTGGAGTAATCGATAACGCGGAACCCACCCCACCCAGTAGGCTGCGTTCCGCCGACAATTGCGCCCCAAGTGGAGTAATCGATAACGCGGAACGCACCCTACCTACCCAGTAGGCTGCGTTCCGCCTGCTTGCGCTCGGCACACAGGGAGTAAGGGATGACGCGGAACGCACCCCACCCAGCAGGGTGCGTT
>CAZJNL010000111.1:0-6922 GCA_964546515.1 uncultured Oscillatoria sp. | reverse complement strand
CCGCCGGCAATGGCGCGGCAAGTGGAGTAATCGATAACGCGGAACTCACCCCACCTTCCCAGTAGGGTGCGTTCCGCCGGCAATGGCGCGGCAAGTGGAGTAATCGATAACGCGGAACTCACCCCACCCCTAACTGGCGAGCCTCACCGGCACCTGCCGGTCAGCCTCTTGCGCCTGAAACTCAGCCAGCTGCGCCTCAATCTGGTCGCGGACAATCTGGCGGTACTCCAGAAAATGCTCATTGTGGGCGCAAACTGTCAGATAATGCTCCCAAACCCCCGGATTGCGCTTAATCATACTGAACAGGTGGTGCCAGAACTTCCAGCGAGTCTTGCGCTTCACCCCCTGACGCCAGCAGACAATCAGCAGCGCTCGCAAATCCACCCAGCTCGGCCACTTAAACGGAGGGTGGCACGCCGGAGCACCCAGCATCAAAAAACAGCGGTAAGTGCGGTCAATAAATTGCTCAGCATCGTACAGCTGCCAAAAAGCTTCCACATATTCCCGGGCAATCTCTTCCAACGGTCGAGTCGGGATAAAATTCATCAGCGTCGTCTGGTTGATAGTGCCATCCTTATCCCCCAGTCGCCCCTCTTTTTCCAGCCGGTTCCACAGACCGGTGTGGGGCAGGGCTTGCAACATGGCAAAAGTTGTGGTAGGAATCGCTGCAGCTTCTACGAACCGGACAATCCGCTCACCTGCCCCTTTCTTTTCCCCATCAAATCCAATAATAAACCCAGCCATTGGCCGCAACCCCGCCCGCGTGATAGTTTCCACAGACTCAATCAAAGAATTGCGGGTATTTTGGAATTTCTTAGTCAGCTGCAAGCTCTCTTCATCCGGCGTTTCAATCCCCAAAAACACCGCATCAAAATAGCACTCCACCATCAGCTGCATCAGTTCTGGGTCTTGCGCCAGGTCAACAGACGCCTCCGTATTAAACCGGAAAGGATACTGGTGTTCCGCTTGCCAGACTTTCAACTCTTTCAGCAATAACTTGACATTCCGCTTATTGCCAATAAAATTATCATCCACCATGAACACGCCGCGCCGCCACCCCAACTCGTAGAGACAATCCAACTCAGCCAGCAGCTGCTTCGGTGACTTCGTGCGCGGTTTGCGACCGTACAGCGTAATAATATCGCAGAATTCGCACTGGAAGGGACAGCCGCGAGAGAACTGTACCGACATCGAATCGTAGGCGTCAAACTCCAGCAAATCGAAGCGGGGGATGGGGGTTACTGTCACATCGGGTTTCTCGCCGCCGGCGCGGAAAACGCCCCGAGTTTCGCCCCGTTCAATCGCCGCCACAAACATGGGCAGAGTGATTTCCCCTTCATCCAGAATCAGATAGTCCGCACCGGCAAGCCGCACTTCCTCGGGGAGAGAAGTCGGATAGGGCCCGCCGGCAGCCACCCGCTTGCCGCGCCGCTTCGCTTCCCGGATTTGGGCGAGCAAATCCCCTTTATGGACAATCATAGCAGAGAAGATAACAATCTCCGCCCACTCCCACTCCTCCTCCGTCACCGGTCGGATGTTGCGATCTACAAGCTTGAACTCCCACTCCTGCGGCAAAATAGCCGCCACAGTCACCAGCCCCAACGGTGGCAGCAAAACCTTGCGATTCACGAGTTCCAGGATTTTTTCGTAAGACCAAAACGTTTTGGGAAACAGGGGATAAACCAGTAAAACCCGCATGAATGACTTCCTCACACTATTGCTAGCTGGGCTTAAATAACTTAAGCTTAGCGCGTCCAAGCTGCTTTGCTTGATATAAGAAACACTTTGGCAAAAGTAGGGTGCGGCAGCCGGCACCCCACTCGCCTCAAAATCAGGGGCGCGAACTACTGGCGACCGGCATAGGCAGTGCGAGGCTCCTTAATGAATCGGATGTACAGATGCTTGAAGGTAGACTTAATCACGCGGGGCATACCGAAGTCAATAGGCATCAGTTTGTCGGGCAGTTTCCAATCGAGCACCTTCAGTTCCTCCGGTTGCAGGCGGGGAAAGTCAATCGCCTCCTGATTTGAGCAAAGCCCCAATCTCACAGACGCCGCCACTGTGGGCACAGCTTGCGGATCGACATTGAGAATTTCCACCACAGCCCGATCCAGGGCGAACACATCCCGGGAAGCGCCCAAAATGCCCAGAAAGCGCGGTTCGCCGCCGCTGGGGCCATTGCCTTCGTGGCCAATGATGCCATCCAGAATGGTCAAGTCTGGGTCAACCGCCCGCGCCGTTTCCACCAGCATTTGGCCAAAGCGGGCGCTGTCCTTACCGGCTTCCATGTGCCACCAGGCTTTCATTTTGCCAGGAACGCAGCCGAAAAGGTTTTTCACCCCCATCGTCAGTGTCAGCTGGGCGTGGGATTTTACCTTGGGCAGGTTAATCACCACATCCGCTTCCATTGTTTCTTTGGACAGCAGCAGGTGGTTGAATTCCTCGCTGACAGTCTGGTAGCGCTTCCCGTGGAATTCCAGCACCGGCAGATTCAGTTCTTCGATGACCGGCAGATACCCATTGGCCACAGCCACTCCCCGGGCGCTGCCAAAAGCGGGCCCGTCCCCCATAAACGGCTTGCCACCGGCTTCCAGCACCATTTTGGCCACGCAGTAAACCAGTTCTGGGCGGGTGACGCACTCTTTGGTGGGGCGTGCGCCGGTGAGCAAATTGGGCTTGAGCAGGACGCGATCCCCTGGCTTGACAGTCGCTGCTATCCCCCCGATGGGTTCTAGCAGCGTTTCCAGAGACGCCCGCAAAAGTTTTAAGTCGTAGGAATCAGTGCGAATCAAACTAACAGCTGGCATGATTTTCGATTTTAGATTGTGGATTGAGCCTGATCCCTGATTTTTTCCTAGAGGCGTAGCACCGGCATCAAGCCTGTGCTACGCCCTCCTCTCAAAAGGCGTAGCACCGGCATCTTGTCTGTGCCCTCTCCTCAAAAGGCGTAGCACCGGCATCTTGTCTGTGCCCTCCTCTCAAAAGGCGCAGCACCGGCATCAAGCCTGTGACAGAATAACTTCCAATCTAAAATCAAAATCTCAAATTGTCATCGGGCTGCCCCGCGCTGGAGGGCGCTGACTCGCTTGGCATTGGGTAAGAAGCCGTCTCCTTTGAGTTCGGGCAAGGGAGGCTTCACTTCCACTTTCACCACTTTGTTAATAAAGATGGCAACGGTTTGATCCGAAAGGTGCAGCGTCAGCCAGCCCGAGTCTGAGGCTAATTGCAGTTGCCGGTAAAAATCCTGTGGCTTGGCTGAGATACTAAACGTTTCTGACTGACCGTACACATAATGAAAGGTAACCTGTGTGCCGGTTTCTTGAATAACCATCCGGGAATCCATCGCTTGTTCTATCCTCTGTGATCTGTGTGTCTTTTGCGGTTCAGCCTGTCTCAGAACCGGGCATGGCGCTCATTTTCTCTAAGTCTAGAACTTTTGCCAGTTCTTCTTCACTCATCAAACCCCGTTCCAGGACAATTTCCCGCAGAGATTTGCCGGTTGCCAGTGATTCTTTGGCTACGGCGGCGGCGTTGAGATAGCCGATGTGGGGGTTGAGGGCGGTGACGAGGGCTAGGCTTCCCTCGGCGTAGGATCGGCAGCGCTCGCGATTGGCGCTAATCCCCAAGAGGCAAAAGCGAGTCAGCGCCGCCAGGGTGTTGCCCAGAATCTCGATGCTGTGGATTAGGTTGTAGGCAATCAGGGGCATCATCACGTTGAGCTCCAGCTGGCCTGCTTGTGCGGCGAGGGCGATGGCGGCGTCGTAGCCCATTACCTGAAAGCATACCATTGATGTCATCTCTGCCATCACCGGGTTGTACTTTCCAGGCATAATCGAGGAGCCTGGCTGCACCGGCGGCAGCTGGAGTTCTTTTAGGCCAGTTTTTGGCCCGGAATCCATCAGCCGCAGGTCGTGGGAAATCTTAACGCCATCTTGCGCTAAGTTGCGCAAGGCACCGGAGACGCCCACAAAGGGTGCCATACTTTGCATGGCTGCCTTCAGGTGCGGTGCCGGTTCGAGGGTTAAGCCGGTGAGATCGCTGAGGATTTCGGCGGCGCGGTGGCGGTATTTCGGGTGTGTGTTCAACCCGGTGCCTGCGGCGCTTCCGCCTAATCCCAGCTTGGTTAAATCTTCTGACGCCCTTTCTATGCGAGTTTGGTGTTCGCTGAGGATTTGCGCCCAAGCGCGGAAGGTTTCTCCCAGGCGCACCGGCACGGCGTCTTGCATGTGGGTTCTGCCGGATTTGACGATATCTTGGAACTCCTCAGCTTTGCTGTGCAGGGCGGCGATGGCTTCTGACAGCGCTGGGTAAAGTGTCTTTTGCAAAGCCAGCAGCCCCCCGATGCGAATGGCTGTGGGAATCACGTCATTGGTGGACTGGCCATAATTAACGTGGTCGTTGGGGCTGACGCGCTTGTAATTGCCTTTCTCGTCGCCAAGGATTTCTAGGGCTCGATTGGCGAGCACTTCGTTGACGTTCATGTGGTGGGAGGTGCCGGCACCGGCTTGGTAGATGTCCACCACGAACTGGTCGCGAAACTGGCCGGCGAGGACTTCATCAGCTGCCCGGACAATTGCTTGACAAATATCCTGCGGTATGCATCCGAGTTCGCCGTTGGTGAGGGCGGTGGCTTTTTTAATCAGCACGCAGGCTTCTGTGTAGGTGGGCAAGGGCTTTATGCCGCTGATGGGGAAGTTTTCCAGCGCCCGCAGGGTTTGGATGCCGTAGTAGGCACCGGCGGGAAGAGGGCGCTCTCCCATTGAGTCGCGTTCTGTGCGCCAGTCTGTCTGGGGTTGGTCGGTCATATCGGTTTGGGATGCGAGAATTTTGGACTGGAAGTGATCAGGGGGGTAGTCTCCGGGTAGAATCAAATCGGTGAGAGTAGAGAGTTTTAGGTTTTTGGCCGGTCGAGCTGAGCGGACAGGAATCTACCGGATTTCCCGCAGGTGAGATGAAATCTACCTTAAGGAAGATGCCAGATTTTTGCCAGCCATGCTGGGCGTGGCTGTTGAATCGTGCTCTTGTTTTGGGCATCTTAGATGAAATCATCCTACGGTCAGATGCCAGATTCTATGAGTGACGCTACGCATTTGCAAGTTGACTTTTTCTTCCAGAAGGGATTGCAGCTGAATCGGGCTGAGCAATATGAGCGAGCGATTGCTAGCTACGACCGAGCTTTGGAACTTCAACCAGATTATCCCGACGTGTGGTACACTCGAGGCAATGCGCTGTATCACTTGCGGCGTTACTCTGAGGCAGTCGCCAGCTATGACAGAGCGCTGGAGTGCAGACCGGGCTTCCATGAGGCGTGGAACAACCGGGGGAATGCGCTCGATGACTTGCGGCGCTTTGAGGAGGCAATCGCCAGCTACGATAAGGCGATTCAGTTTAAGGCTGACTATTACTGGGCTTGGAACAATCGCGGCATTGCCCTGAAGAACTTGGGGCGCTTTGAGGAGGCAATTGCTAGCTACGACAGGGCGATTGAGTTCAAACCGGACTATTACTGGGCTTGGTATCACCGTGGCATCGCGCTGCGGCACTTGGGCCGGCTGGAGAAAACGGTCGCCAGCTACGATAAAGCTGTGGAGATCAAGCCGGACTTCCACGAGGCTTGGCACAATCGGGGGAATGCGCTGTACGATCAGGGCCGGTACGAACAAGCCATTTTGAACTACGAGAAAGCCCTGCAGTTCAACTCCAACTACCACTGGGCTTGGTATAACCGGGGCATGGCGCTGCTGAATTTAGGCCAGTACGCCAAAGCCGCCGCCAGCTTGGACAAAGCCTTGGCCCAACAGCCTGACAGTCCCGATGCCTGGTACTTTCGGGGTCAGGCGCTGGATAAGTTAGGCTGCCAGTATGGGGCGATCTCCAGCTTTGACAAAGTTCTGGAATTCGCTCCCGACAGACACAAGGCTTGGTACAGCAAGGCTTGCTGTTATGCCGGCACCGGCAATGTTGATTTAGCAATTGAGAACTTGCAACAAGCTATTAATCTGTCTCCAGAGGAATACCGGCAGATGGCAAAAACTGACTCTTATTTTGACGATATTCGTCAAGATGAGCGATTCCAAGCGCTGATTCAAGGGGAATTTAAGAGGGAAGAGTGAAGCATTAATTTTAATAATGAACTGCATTGACGCCAAGACGCCCACGAAGGAAGAAGAAAGAGGACGATGGATAGTAAAATTAATGTTACGGGCAATTGACCGGACATGATATAAGAGGCGTGCGACGGGAGCTTTTTTGGGGTGTAGCACTTCACGGATTCTCCAACAGCATCATAAATTGGCGCTTCGTTCTGTGGCGAGTGACAGGAGTTGCAGTTGGCTGCAGGCTCGCCACTCGCCGATTAATTTAGCTTTGTTATTTAAGAGTTGAGATAGCTTTTAATCGGAGAAGCTAAACTGAATTGAGTTTCCGGCTTGGGGAAGATTTTAAATAAATAAAGTAATCCAACGGATTTAAAATGCGGGTCAGCCATCTTTGGCGCTTCTAATGCTGAGCCAACTAGATAGGAGCGCAGCTTTCGCATCCATTGCGGGAAGTCCGGGCTAAAATGGGAGTGGAAGTACGATTAGCATCTATAGCCATGACATAACCGGGAACTGCTGAATTCTGTTTCCAGCAAGGATTGCGCTGTTTGGAATCAGGAGACTTTGAAGCGGCGCTGGCTCCTACACGAGGAAGCGATAAAGCTAAAACCTCACTTTGGACATGCCTGGGCGTGGCCGAGGGCTGGCGCTGGGAAGCAGCGCTACGAGGCATCCGTAGAGAGTTTTGAGCGTGCGACAGAGTTCAGTCCGAATGACGAAAGCATCTGGTTAAACCGAGGTATCGCCCTGTTGGAGTGGGGATACGTTGAAAAAGCAATCGGCAGCTTTGAGAGAGTTTTGCTTCTTAAACCAGACAGCTGGGA
>CAZJNL010000110.1:0-9547 GCA_964546515.1 uncultured Oscillatoria sp. | reverse complement strand
TCCCCGATCCAGAAAAGATAGCAGCTCCCGGCGGGCTGCCTGACTCGATGAGCCAGATGCAGATTAGCGTCGCTCACCTGACACCGGCAATGGGACAGCTCTTGAGCTTTGGGGCACCGCTCGCGGAACACCGAGCTGGGGCAGACGGAAGAACCACCCATTCCCAGCGCAGAGCGCCTTGCGCCCATCTTCGCTATGCCTTCTTTGGCGCAGATGTGCTCACTTGTCGGGATGTCGCTTTGATGCGCTCCTTGGCTCCCTCTGTCACTTGCGTCAACTTCTATGGAGCCACAGAAACGCCTCAGGCAATGGCATATTATGTCGTGCCCAGTCAGGAAACAGCAGACAGGGCCAAACAAACAGAAAGAGAAAAATCCTCTTTTCCCCTAATCCCGGCCCCCCATTCCCAATTCCCAAACCCCAATCGAATTCCCGCCGGCAGAGGCATTAAGGATGTTCAATTGCTAGTTTTAAACCGGGAACAGCAGCTAGCCGGCATTGGCGAACTGGGAGAGATTTATGTTCGCACCCCCTACTTGGCATTGGGATACCTGGGCGATCGGGCTCTCAGCCTGCAGCGATTTCTTACAAATCGGTTTACCCCAACAGCGGCTGACCGGCTTTACAAGACGGGGGATTTGGGGCGGTACAGTCCAGACGGAACCGAAGCGAAAAGCCGGTCGCGCGGGCAGCCTCGGGGGGCTGCCCCTACAGGTGAAAATCCGCGGCTTCCGCATTGAGCTCGGAGAAATTGAGGCAGCCGGCGGCACCCAGCTGTGCGGCAGGCAGCAGTCACGGTTTGGGAAGACATAACGGGTGAAAAGCGTCTTGTGGCCTACGCTGTCCCACACCCAGAGTTCGCACCGGCACGAGCGCGAGCTGCGCCGCTTCCTCAAGGAGAAGCTGCCCGATTACATGGTGCCTACTACCTAGGTGACGCTCAAGGAACTGCCGCTGACACCCAACGGCAAGATAGACCGGCTCGCTTTCAGCCGGCACCGGACACAGAACGCCCCGAGTTGGAAGCAACTGCCGGTGCGCCCCAAGATACTTTGGAACTGCAGCTAACGCAGATTTGGCAGGAGGTTTTGGGCATTAGACCTGTCGGGGTCAAGGACAACTTTTTTGAGCTAGGGGGGCACACGCTGCTGGCTGTGCGGCTGTTCTCTAAAATCCGCGAGGTTTTCGGTAAAGAGCTTCCCCTGCCTGCCATCTTCCAGGCACCAACGGTTGAGGAACTGGCTGAGGTTCTCCGCCAGCAAGGATTCTCAGCGCCAGAGGAATCGCGCTTTGCAGCTGTTACCGGGCGGCAGTAAACCTCCTCTGTTCTGCATTTACGGAATCTTGCTCTATTACGATTTGGCGCGTCACCTCGATGCCGACCGGCCTGTTTATGGGGTGTACCTGCGCGAGGGAAGTTGACCTGCTGACAGCGGAGTTGCCAGAAAAACAACTTGCCGCCTTAAGCAGTGTGCCGCAACTGGCGAGTCGCTACCTGAAACAAATACGAACTCTCCAGCCTGAGGGGCCCTATTTTCTGGCCGGCGAATCGTTGGGAGGCTTGGTGGCGTTTGAGATGGCGCAGCAGTTGCGGGCGCAAGGTGAGACAGTGAGTCTTTTGGCTTTGCTTGATTCTCTAGTTCCGGGCGCTCGGAAACAATTGCCGTTTGCTGAGCGGCTTTCTCTTCATTTGCAGAACCTTTTACGAGAAGGACTCTCCTACGCTCTCAAAAAGAGTTGGCGGAGGATTTCATTAAGCTTGGATAAGCTTCTCGGTATCACCGGCAGGATTTATGGGAAGTTTGACAGTGGCAGCCGGCGGGACAAGTTCAGCTACCTGCAAGAAGCTACCCAACGCGATGTCCGCCTGATGGTTTGCCGTCAGGCATTCACAAACTACGCACCGCAACCCTACCCGGGCAAAATGGTTTTATTCCGGGCGATGGAGCGCAATGAATTTGACCCCTATTACGCTGACCCGGAATTGGGGTGGGGCTTGTTTGCCGCTGGAGGATTGGAGGTGCACGGCGTTCCAGGCGACCACACTGGCATTTTGAAAGAGCCGAACGTACAGGTTATGGCTGCTAAGTTGAGGGCTTGTTTGCAGCGAGCACAGATGGCAGCAACTTTCAGGGGTTAGGGCACGCTGGCATTGGGCATTGGGCATTGGGAATTGTCGAAAGCCGTCGCTCAAATGTTGCCAGCTGTGGGGGGTGCCGGTCGCGGAGCGGGCGCTGGGGGGCGGCCACGGGGGGAATTGGTGTCAACTTAAGCTCCCCAAAGCTGAAGCTCATTCTATGATGCGCTCGCCCTTCATCCCTGAAGTTCTACGCACCACAGATGCTCTCGCCGCACCCCTCCCAATTCATCTACTCCGGTAGATTGCCCTATTAATTTTCCTGAGCAAATCCCTCTGTATTCCTTCTTATTGGCGTCCTTGGCTCAGGAGCGGTTTAGTCTTAAAGTAATCAATCAAATGGAATATTTCCCCTTTCCACCTGGGTGACGGGAGGAGAGGCTTGTGCTGGGGACTGACCCCATATCAATGAGCCAACAGTCTGATCACCAACGTCTGAAGTTTAAGTTGACACATAAGGCACGGTAGCCGCCCTACCCCCCAGCTGCGGGTGAGCCGGTGGCGGAGCGGGCGCAATTGGCCCGCGCCTGCGGCCCCTACCGGCACCGCCCCCCTGGGGCCTTAACCGACGCATTTTATAAATTCCGGTTAATTGGTTTTAATAAATTTATTTGCTGCTACGTCCGGCATGTTTCCCTACAAGCCAGATTTATGATATCCGCTTTTATAACTAATGAGTATTCAACAAAATTCTAAGAAATTGCAGGTTGCCTCGGGCTGTCGCTGCCTGCGGTTCAGCCCGGGCATTTAGTTGGGCGCTATTTGCGAACCCGACGTTTCGTTTTTTCGTTCCAATAGGCGGTGACAATTTCTGGATTCGGTGGGCCGGCAAGACAGACAACTGTTAGACCTCTCAAAACATCAATATATTTATAATAAGGAGTCTGCCGCAAGCTCCGGTCATTGAGGGTATATAGCATTGCCCCTCTGCTGAATCCCTTGTGCCCATACATGAGGGCAACCTGAATCATGGCATTACTGATTGCTCGCTGCTGCTGCCTCCTCTGCAAATGATTTGTATCTTGGCGGCGCTCTACTGTTATTAGATTGCCGATTTCGCTATTATGGCCATCAGTTTCGACTATGCGAGTGATTTTTCTGTTGGCGTCCATGTTGATTACCTCAACTTCTGAATTCATCTGAGAAAACTTGCAATAAGTTGATATAATGTAGGGAATCATTGATTAGATTTGTTTCCAGATTAGAAGTTTTGTAAATGCCTATATAATTTTGTTAAAAGGGCAGCCGGTTAGGCTTTCTGACTGCCCTTTGCCTGGGGGGATGAGGGGGTGTCGCGGGGCGCTTTTCCAGAACGGGCGGATTCTCAGAGTGCGGATACAGCACACAGAGCGCTTTGCGTGGCTGGAAATAAATCTCCAGAGTAGGAGACAGTTTGCCACTGCTTTCTAGCTCGGCGACGCCCTCCTCACACAGCTTTTCACCGATCTATATAAAAAGTTTTCCCAGACTTGTCTGAGTGTTAACGCCGGCACTCTCAAGCGCGAGTGAGCGATTACTTATCGGCGCTGGAGAAACGACGCCTGTGGAGCGGTAGGGTTCCAAGGCGTGCCCCCCTCGCGGCTTTTGACTGACCGGCACGAGGGAGGGTTTGCTTCCTGCTTGCGTGCCGGTGTGAAACTGCCGGTGTGGCCCAAATGTAGGTCGTGCTGTTGGTGGCGCACCCTGCTGCAGTGCAGGAGATGGGGCGTATTGAAGTGCCCCGCCCTGGCGCGAGGGTAAAAGTGGCGGTGAAGTGGCTGTTATTGGGATGCGCCGGTGGCTCGATTCAGGCTCTCTTGGCAGCACAGAACCAGCCGGCAACCGCAACTGCCGGAAGTGCCGGCGGCGCACTAGCCCATTAATGGCATGGGACAATTAGCCAAAAACCAGACCCGGGGTCATATGCCCAACACCACCTGCCATTGCCGCTGGTGCCAAGCCAGGTTTAGCGTGTCCACCCATTCCCGGGGATACTTGAAGCGTTTGTACTCGCGATCGAGCAGACCTTTCCATTCCAGAAGCTCCTCAAGGGTGCCACACTGGCGAATCAGCAACTCCAGCTTCAAAAGCCACTCGCGCACCTTGCGATAGCTGACAAACACCGAGAGGGTGTGCCACCGGTGCACCAGAATCACGTAATCTTTCTTTACGATTCGCCGAATCTGGGACACCGGGATATCCGTTATCTCGGCGATCACCTGTGGGGTGATATCGAATTCTTTGGGGTTGACCTTGTGGTAGATTTTAGTTAAATTTGACATATTTTTTGTTCTTTTTGGCCACCTAGCGGCTCCTTTGGGCCCGGGTGGTTCTTTTTTTCCTCGTTTTAATATAGTATACTATATATCCAACACTGTCAAGGGGGTTGGGAAGATTTTTTGGCAGGCGCAGGAAATGCTTTAATGAAGAAAGAACTGTATGCTGGGCTAATTTAAAGTGGCCGGTAGAGGAAAGACAAAATTCACACCTGACGGATTGCGGGCTATTGGTGCCATCCTCACTGAAGCAAGAGAGGCCAAGGGCTGTAGCCTAGCGGAGCTAGAGCGTGCTGTGCGAGAGTTTGAAGCCAGACTGCATGGTGTGGACTCAGAGGCAGGCGAGGATAGCGCCTTTGGGGTATCCGCTTCCACGATCAACCGATACGAAAACGGTTTTGTCAAAAGACCGTCCCTGCCGACTATAGATATTTTGCTGAAAGTGCTGCAGCCGGTTAACCCTCACACCGGCAAACCCTACACCCTAGAGGAAGTGGTAGCGCTTGGCCTGGGCCAATCAATGAATAGGGGTTAGGGGTTAGGGGTTAGGGGTCTATTTTTAGATCTTGCTGTTTGAGTCTCCTCTGAGTAGATCTGCTCAACCTCAGACGACAGAGCGCCGAAACCCTTACTGTGCAAGGGATACACGCTCTAAGACGGCAGGCGCCGCCCTACCGCACACCTGATCTTTATATAGATAGCTGCATAGGGGTATCTATATTAATAGAGAATTGACAGAGTAAGGCTGACGTGCTATAATATCCAGCCCGCTAATACAGAAGTCACGCCTACCGCTAGCTGCCGTGCCTAATTTATGCTTAGTGCTTGACTTGATCGGCTACTGTTACGCTGATGTCATAAGCAATGGGGTTAAGCAGGTATACCACCTACTCAACCCCTACCCCACTTGTAATTCAGTTACAACCAGGTGTATACCACTATGGCTCAAAGTAAAGCTGACAGCAAGAAGTCTAAGACTAGCTCTAAGACTAAAACCAAGGCATCCAAGGCATCCAAGAATACCGTAGGGATAGAAAAATATGAAAGGCGTATCCGGCTCAATATTCCCCATCAATGGATCCTAGCACTGTGGAACGTCCCACAGAAGCGTGTCAGCCGACCGATCCCCCACACTCCAGAAAATCTCAAGTTTGCTGAGACGGTAGCATCCAAGATCGAGCTTGCGTATTTATCCCAATTAGCCGGCACTGGCACCTTTGACCTTACCCTAGCCAGTTACGGTGTGCCTCAACCCCACTTAAAGGTAGTGGGAACTGACACCCCTCCTAAGCTAACCTTGCTAGCACTGTTTGAGAAGTGGGTTCAGTTCTTACTGTCAAGTGGTCAGATCGGCGAAGTAACTTACAACAGTGCCTACAAGAAATATATCAAGGCTATAAAGGATGCTGGTAAATCCGCTAAATCCGCAGCTCCCCCTGCTGACTTGGCTGCCTGGTTAACTGAGAGCCGGTCTTCTCACATCACACACTGTATCCTAAAAGCAACTGACCGTTGCGTTAATTGGGCGATCCGGTACGGTTGCAATCCCTACGGTGAGAAGAATCCCTTCCAAGGGTTAGCTGATGACATCAAAGTGGAGATGGCGGTTAAGAAGTCTAAGTACGCACCGAGTCATGTCGGTTTAACCACTTCCGCTGATGATGATGATGATGAAGGCTTCCAGCTAGTCAACGGTAAAAAGAAGCCTGTGGCGTTCTCTATGCAAGAAGCCTACACTATCATTGAAGCGTTCCGCCAGCACCCAACCCGTAAGCACTACGCTAACCTGATAGAGTTTATGTTCCTCACTGGCTGCCGATAAGCGTGAAGCTTTCGCACCCAACTGGAGCGACATCAGCACTAGCTGCACTCAGATACGGTTTGAAAAGGGATATGTAGATGGCATTCACAGCAAGGGCAAAACAGATGACTCTCACCGAATTTTCCCTGTAGGTGCTGACTCACGTCTGTGCGAGCTACTTAAGGGGATGAAGGCTGCTAACCCAGACGCTAAGCCTGATGAGCCGGTGTTCACTACTAAAGCTAAAAACCGCATCCCCGGGAATGCTCTTAAAAAATGCTGGTGGGGCGATACCCGAGCCAAGGGTTTTGCTCCTGGTATCGTTATGCAGCTAGCACAAGAAGGCAAGATCCGCCGCTACCTAAAGCCCTACTGCACTCGGCACACCTATATAACGGCAGCCGTATTTGAGCATGGCTTATCACCTGATGCGGTAGCACGGTTATGCGGTACGTCAGTCAAGATGATCTACGCTCATTACTTTGAGCAACCAGAGGCTCTGATATCACCCGATCTTAGCAAGCCACCTGTACGGTCACGGTAAGATCACAAACTAATCAAATAAAGACCCCCCTAAACAGTAAATCAGGGGAGTCTTTATGCTGCGTATTCAAGAGGATCACTCGTACTGATCGACAGGTAAAGCATCAGCAGATACCACCACGGCAGAGAGAGAGTTGCCTAGAGGTGGTGAGGATGCAATAGCTTCCCTGATCTCTTCACTTACCGGTGCGATAAATACCTGCCCTAAGGTTATTCGATAGTGTGCGGCAAGAACACGGAGGTGCCACTCTACTGTGCTTTTTTCGCCCCCATTCCACCGCATCACGACATAGCTGCCTGTTATAGCAGGATCTAGACGCCCGCTATCTTGGATTTTGGCAGCCCACCGGAATTCAACTGGTTTGTTTGCAGTCATATCTAAGATCGTTGAGTCTGAAATAAGCCTATCCAACCCCTAAATGGAAAAGCCACCCTAGTGAGCGGTAGGGCGGCAAGTTATGGCAAAAGAATATTAAAGTTTGGATTTAAAGATTTATTTATGCAGGCAGTGTGCCGTCTGTTGTGACACATGCCGGATTGTCGTATCCCAACGACGTTCAGCCGTGACGACTCCAGTGGGACTGCGGTAGACCGCAGTGGAAACACTGCCTGCAACCTATTATAGCGACCGATTCCCCCATCATCAACCGGCACCACTTACCGTCACAAACCAGTCGGGTTCAGTGTGCGGGAATGGCAACCTGCGGTAGCGCTTCAGGAATTCCAGGCTACTGCCACCGCTGTCCAGCAGCAGGCTGCTGATCGGGTAGGTAAGTGGCAGCAGGAAGTCATTCTCAGAGGGGAATACCCTGCTGGGTTTCTCGTGCAGTTTGCTGCCGGCTAGGCTCCACACCCTCCTAACCAGCACCCAAGAAAACACGCTATCAAACCCCTCCCCATTGAAGGTCTGGAAGGCAAGCACCGCTCCAGAAAAGTCTGAAGACAGATTGATTGACATCCAAGCATCCTTTGTGGGGTGTACTGTACCGAGCGGAAACAGCGCCATAGGTTAAGCAGAAGCTCTCCTGCCGCTCTTGGTAGTCGTAGTGCCGCCCACTTGGCTGGTATCGTCTGCGTTAGTCGGTGTAACGAGAGCGCTAGCTACCCTGGCACCTGAAACGCAACCTGTCATTACAGCCATTGGTGGTGTTCGCAACAAAGGGGTAGCTGCGACCGCCGTCAAGCTTCCAGGTGTCCGGCTGATTGGCAACGATCATCTGACCTAGAGCTTGAGAGATCATGACGATGTTGAAAAACCGGGGCAACTTGATTGAGCAGGTTCTAGGTCTGCCTTTAGTAGTCTTTAAAGTTGCTTCAATCGCACTGTGCGATCGCTGCTTAAACCGCCTTTATTAGTGCCGTTTTCGGGAACAGTTACATCAGTGCCAGTAGTGTCTGAAAAGTATTTGTACATCTTAAAGGTGTACGACTTAACAATATCCTCTTGTATAGCGGTAAGCTCTACAGTAGGGATATTGAAGTAGTCAACTACCGGCTCAGGGATATGCAGAATCGCATTAGCAGTGACGGTGACTTCATCTCCCTTAGTGGGAGTGGAAGTCTTAGAGAAATCTTTGGTGAAAGCCAGCAGGCAAGTCTTGTAAGCCATAAGCTGAATTGCGCCCTAAAGGCGATAGTGAATAGGCTTAGGGAGCCAGCTCAAGGAAGTCTTTCGCGCTGATAATCAGATCGCCGGTGGTGTCATCCGTAGACAGATGCACAGGAATTGTGAACGTGCCGGTGATCGTACCTTGCGCCTGGTTAACCTGGTAGGACACGCAGCCGGCGGTGAAGCAGGCCTTGCGAGTGCCTTCAGAGGAGTCAATCAGGGTCTTGAGCAGGGTTTGTGCTGGGGTCATGCGATGTCCACCTGTATCTACACCCTGACGCTAGCAAGTGGGATCTGCGGCGGCAACCTAGGTATTTTGCCCACACCTTCTACTTTTGAAATCCTTAAGGGTTCCAAAAAGAGATTGGCTGAGAATCTCGAAATTGTTAAATTTTGTTAAAGATTGGATAGCTGTCAAAAGACCGTCCCTGCCGACTATAGATATTTTGCTGAAAGTGCTGCAGCCGGTTAACCCTCACACCGGCAAACCCTACACCCTAGAGGAAGTGGTAGCGTTTGGCCTGGGCCAATCAATGAATAGGGGATAGGGGATAGAGGTTAGGGGATAGGGGTTAGGGGAAGAGGTTAGGGGTTTGAGAATGAGGTGCCGGCACAGATGACACCGACCGCCGTACCACCGCGCCACGGTGGCACCTGACACCTAAGTTTCACATCTGTGTGGGAAGCTTTTTCCTGAGATGCCGGCACAGATGACAGCTACCACCGCACACCGTACCTAGCACTTATACCAATTTTGGATTTTAGATGCCCGGATTTTGGATTTAAAACCCGGACATCAAGGGGTTTTCGTCGTGCGGAAAAAATACTATCTATCTGAACTTGGTATTACCACCTAACACCTAACACCTAAGACCCAACACCTAACACCTATTAATTCTCCCGCTTCTGCCGGTGGCCATTTTTACCCAACTTGCTTTCTTGCCAAGAAGAGCCCATTCCTTGGAGAACTCCCCTGGCGATCAAGCCAATCCCTCTGCCAATCACTTGCGTCAGCACGTAGACGACGCCGCTGCCGAGGAAAGAAACAGTCTCGCGCAGGCGAGGCGCGACCGCATCGCGGCTTTCCAGCACCAGCGTCACCGCCAGCCGAACCCCCTTAAGTTGCCCTAACTCCTGACGCCGAGGGGCATAGATATCGATTTTGGCGATCCCGCGATAATCGAGCACCAACAGCCAATACC
>CAZJNL010000109.1:0-9606 GCA_964546515.1 uncultured Oscillatoria sp. | reverse complement strand
GGAAGGGGGGGTGAGGGTGACAATCTTTGCAAAAATGGGATGTTCCCGGCAGGGTTTCAGCCCGCGAGTGCCTAAAATAAAGAGTAATCAACCAGATTTCACATCAGAGATGCGCTGGTTGAATAAGCATTCTATACTGGGCAGAAAGATTAAGTGGAACTAAAGAAATCGCTATCGTCGGACGGAAATAGCTCCACTTTTTCTTCCTGGCAGTAAGCAAGATTACCTAATTGAGTATAAATATGCACCTGAGTGAGCTGACTCACCCGAACCAGTTGCACGGTCTGTCAATTCATCAACTCGAGCAAATTGCGCGTCAGATTCGGGAAAAGCATCTGCAAACGGTGGCCGCCAGCGGCGGGCACTTGGGCCCGGGTTTGGGGGTAGTGGAGCTGACCGTAGCCCTGTACCAGACACTAGACCTGGATCGCGATAAGGTGCTCTGGGACGTTGGCCACCAAGCCTATCCGCACAAGTTAATCACCGGTCGTTACAACAACTTCCACACGCTGCGGCAAAAGGACGGGATTGCGGGCTACCTGAAGCGCTGCGAGAGCAAATTTGACCATTTTGGTGCCGGTCACGCCTCCACGAGCATTTCAGCTGCTTTGGGGATGGCGCTGGCGCGGGATATGAAGGGCGAAAACTTCAAAGTGGTGGCGGTGATTGGGGACGGTGCCCTGACCGGCGGCATGGCCCTGGAAGCGATTAACCATGCGGGCCATTTGCCGAAAACCAACCTGCTGGTGGTGCTCAACGACAACGAGATGTCCATCTCGCCCAATGTCGGCGCGATTCCCCGCTACCTGAACAAAATTCGTCTTTCCGATCCGGTGCAGTTCCTCAAGGATAACCTGGAGGAACAGTTCAAGCACATTCCCTTTGTCGGCGAGACGTTCACCCCGGAAATGGAACGGATCAAAGAAGGGATGAAGCGCTTGGCAATTCCCAAGCTGGGGGCTGTGTTTGAGGAGTTGGGCTTCACCTACATGGGGCCGGTGGATGGCCACAACCTGGAAGAACTGATTGCTACTTTCAAACAAGCTCACCACTTACACGGGCCGGTGCTGCTGCATGTGGCCACGGTGAAGGGCAAAGGGTACGCGCTGGCTGAAAAAGACCAGGTTGGCTACCACGCGCAAAATCCGTTCAATCTCGCCACCGGCAAAGCAATTCCCTCCAGCAAGCCCAAACCCCCCGCCTACTCCAAAGTCTTTGCGGAAACCCTCATCAAGCTAGCAGAGGACAACCCCAAAATTGTGGCGATTACCGCCGCAATGGCCACCGGCACGGGCTTGGACAAATTCCACGACAAGCTGCCCAAACAGTATATAGATGTCGGCATTGCCGAACAGCACGCCGTCACCCTAGCTGCAGGGCTAGCCTGCGAGGGGATGCGCCCCGTTGCCGCAATTTACTCGACTTTCCTGCAACGCGCCTACGATCAGGTGATTCACGATGTCTGCATTCAGAATTTGCCGGTGTTCTTGTGCATGGATCGGGCCGGCATCGTCGGCGCGGATGGCCCAACTCACCAGGGGATGTATGATATCGCCTACCTGCGCTGCATTCCCAACATGGTGCTGATGGCACCTAAGGATGAGGGGGAATTGCAGCGGATGCTCGTCACCGGCATCAACTATACGGACGGGCCAATTGCCATGCGCTACCCGCGCGGCAATGGCTACGGCGTGCCTTTGATGGAGGAAGGCTGGGAGCAGGTGGAAATCGGCAAGGGCGAAATCCTGCGCCACGGCGACGGCGTGCTGATGGTGGGCTATGGCTCAATGGTTTACCCAGCGATGCAAGCCGCTGAAATTCTCAGCGAGCACGGGATTGAGGCGACAGTGGTAAATGCGCGTTTTGTCAAGCCCCTTGACACGGAGCTGATTTTGCCCCTCGCCAAACGGATCGGGCGGGTTGTGACTCTGGAAGAAGGGTGTCTCCCTGGCGGCTTTGGCTCAGCTGTTGCGGAGGCGCTGCTGGATAATAATATTCTGGTGCCGGTGATGCGGATTGGCGTGCCGGATATCTTAGTCGAGCACGCCACGCCAGATGAATCGATGGCAACGCTTGGTTTGAAGCCGGCGCAAATTGCTGAGCGAGTGCGGTTGGCGTTTAGCCCGCAGCTGTCAGCGGTTAGCTAGGGCAGTATGGGGGTGCGTTAATAACGCACCCTACTGATTATAAAGTATAATTCAGCTTGAATGCCTGCTTTGCGCCTGGGGGAACGAAAGAAATCTTCTCCCAACTAATGTCGGGAATGTTATTGAGGTTAGCGACTACAGAATCCGTCACCAAAATTTCCCAATATTTTGCCGTATCCTCCCCTAATTTGCTGGCTGCGTTCACTTCCGCCCCGAAGACATCGTGGTCGCCAATGGTTAACATTTCACCGTAACCGATGCCGACACAGAGCAGAATTTTTTCCTCATCGGGTTTATTCTGATTGTAGGCTTTGGCGATGCGCTGCATCGCTATGGCACACTGGACGGCTTTATTCACGGAGCGGAAGAGGATTAACATGCTGTCCGCTTCCGTTTTCAGCAAGATGCCGTCATGCTGGTCAATGCAGGGGACAAAAATGCGTTGCGATTCGTAAATAATTTGCAAGAAGTGAATGATGCCAAATTCTTCAACCGAGCGGGAAAACCCGGACAAATCGGTAAACATAACGGCCCGAGTTTCCCCAAACAGATCCCAAATGCGAGCGTCAATCTCTTCTTTATTAGATCCCGGTTTCAACCGCTCGGTCATCAATTTTTCCAGCCGGTACAGGTAAGCGCTTGGATAAATTTTTTTACTGGATTGCACAGTCAGTTTTTCCTCGCAATTTTTAAGAAGGGTGAAAATACGTTTTATTATACCACAAAATGGGCGCTTGCCATCGATACGGACGGCCCCGGCATGGACTTGGGAACTCACAGGGCACTTGCGCTCCCGCCAGCTGGCGGTTCAGTAAAAATGGAGGAAGTGCGCTCGGTGGCGGGCAATAGATTCGCTGGCGTTTGAACAGACTAGCACTGCTGAAAAATTTATTAATTTTTATAAAGCACAAGGCGAAACTCTAGGTTTTCTGGTAAAGTAAAAAAACATCTGAACAGTCCAGGAATCTCAGCTTGCCTGGGGCCATTGTCCGGGGTGAGAAATACCCAAATCGGGTCAGCGGTTCCAAAACGCGCACTGCAGGGGCACCTAACTCTGCTGAATGCTCCCCCTTGTCCACCTTGTCCTCCTGGCTTGTATCTAACCATTACCAGATGCTCCCTGTCTTAAGTTAATCTATTTAAGTTGATGGCAGCGCTCACAAAAACACCTTATTTGAGTCCTGACAAACTGGGAAGAGGAATAGATGCCAATGAAGTTAGAAAAGTAGGCAATGGCACAAACTCTTGCTTTTTTTGAGAGCGATTACAGCGGCGATAATTTTGGCTGGCTTTCCTGGGGCGACAAATGTCTAGTTAGGGAGAAAATATGTCACTGAATGTTGAAGTTTTAGATCGAAGTTTGGAGCGGGTAAAACCCCGGGCCGCTCAATTTGCTGTGAGCTTCTATGAGAACCTGTTTATCTGTTACCCAGAGGTGAAACAGCTGTTTGCCAAAACAGATATGGCGGGGCAATACAAAAAGCTGCTGAATTATCTGGTTTTGGTGGTAGAAAATATCCGAAATCCAGAAGCTTTAGGGGAATTTCTCAACGCCCAGGGAGCCAGACAAGTCGGAGCTGGGGCGTTTGCGAAATATTACCCCGCAGTTGGGGAAACGTTGCTGGTGACTTTCGAGCAGTATCTCCAGGAAGAGTGGACTCCGGAGGTCAAACAAGCGTGGTCAGATGCCTTTGCAGCGATTACCGCTCAGATGTTAAAAGTTGCCGGTGAAGACTCTTCACCAGAAGTGGTAATAGATGAACCAGCAGTAACCTTAGAGGAGCCTTCAGAATTAAAGGCAGAACTCAAAAACGAAGCTAATCCATTACAGATACTAGCAGAGTCCCAGAAAAAACCTCTCGTATCAATTCAGTGGGATAGTGAAAGAATCCAAGTCTTTCTAGGTAAAATTGCTGAAATTTCTCAGCAATTTATAGCCAAACTGTCAGTTCGGTGGGGTGAAAAACTCACGCAACTTCCGGGAGAAGTCGCGGAAAGTTATCAGCAGGTTCAGCCCAGCGTATCAGCCTATCGGTGGGGTGAAAACCTCAAAACAGTGCCGGTCAAACTCGTCAAAACTTTCTGGACACTGCCAGCCTGGGCAGTTGCTAGTGGTGCGGCCAGCATAATGGTAGCAGTTTTTTGGCTCGGCGATGACAATTCTGTATTTGCAGAGGTTCTGGGTGGCGCTGATGCTATCATTCTTATCGTTGCCCTAGTTCTCTTTATTAAGGAAGCTCCCGCTCGCCGGAAACAATTTCACTACCAAGCTTGGGGGAGGATCGATGGTGCGCACGGCGTAAAAGTTAGCTATGCAAGATTTTTGGCACTCCAAGATTTGAATGAGGATGGTGTTTCTCTGAGAGGTTTGGATGCTGCCGGTGCGCAGTTAGCAGAGATTAATCTGCAGGGAGCAAATCTGAGTGCGGCCAATTTGAGTGAAACCGATTTGAGTTATGCCAATCTGAGCTGCGCCAATCTCGATAATGCTAACCTCAGTCAAGCTCAACTTATTGGTGCCAATCTCAGTCATGCCAATCTGAGTTTTGCTGGCTTGAGTCAAGTTAACCTCAGCAGTGCCCACCTCACTAGCGCTAAGCTGGTTTGTGCGGACTTGAGTCAAGCCAACCTGAGCGGTGCCAATTTGAGTTATGCTAGTTTGAGTGGCGCTAACCTAGAGGGAACCTACCTGAATGGTGCAAATCTCAAAGATGCTAAGGTGAGCGTTGATGAACTGAGTAGCGCTTTTCTTGAAGGGGCCATTATGCCGGATGGGTCAATATATCAGCCTGAGAAAGACTGAAATTAGCGGCACTTGAGAATATAGCCGGGAAATGGGCCTGACTAGCTGTCAGCGGTTAGAGCCAGGAGTGTCAACCGCAGAGGGACGCTGATGAACGCGGATAAATAAATCTGAGGTGTTCTGCGTTAATCTGCGTTAATCTGCGGTGATTTTCATGTAAAATAGATAATCTAACGTCTAAAATCCCTAACATGGTTGCTCCTATCACTTGGAAAGAAGACCGCGTTTTACTCATCGACCAAACTCGGCTGCCGGCTGAGGAAGCTTTTGTCGAAATTACCAGCTATCAGGAGATGGCGCAGGCGATTAAAACTATGATTGTCCGGGGTGCACCGGCCATCGGGGTAGCCGCCGCCTATGGCATGTACCTGGGTGCGCGAGAGATTCAAACAGAAGAGCGCGGCGAATTCTTGAATCAGATCGAGGAAATTGCACAGCTGCTGCGCTCAACTCGCCCCACCGCAGTTAACCTGTTTTGGGCGATCGACCGGATGCTGAAAACGGTTGGCGAGACGGTGGGGGGAGTGGAACACCTGAAAGAAGTTTTGCTGTCAACGGCAAAAACAATCCACGCCGAAGATTTGCAAACCTGTAAAGCCATCGGCGATCGCGGTTTGGAAGTGCTGCCGGCTAATCCCGACAAGCTTAATATTCTGACTCACTGCAATGCCGGCGCACTGGCGACAGCCGGTTACGGAACGGCGCTGGGTGTGGTGCGCTCTGCTTGGAGTGCCGGTCGTTTGGCAAAGGTGTATGCTGATGAAACCCGCCCCCGTTTGCAAGGCGCAAAACTGACAGCTTGGGAGTGCGTGCGAGAAGGCATTCCGGTGACGCTGATTTCCGATGGGATGGCGGCTCACTGCATGCAGCGCGGTATGATTAATGCTGTGGTGGTAGGTGCCGATCGCATTGCGGCGAATGGTGACACTGCGAATAAAATTGGCACCTACCATCTGGCGATTGCTGCTAAGGCTCACCATATTCCTTTCTTCGTGGCTGCTCCCCTTTCTACGATTGATTTTAAGCTGGCTTATGGTGCGGAAATTCCCATTGAGGAGCGCGATCCAGCTGAGATTTACCAAGTTGGGGAAACGCGGCTGACGCCAGTGGGGGTGGAGTTTTACAACCCAGCTTTTGACGTGACGCCTGCTGAGTATATTGCGGCGATTATTACAGAGTATGGCGCATTCGATCCCGGTGAGTTAAAACAGTTGCAGGAGAAGCAAGCGGTTTAAGGGAATAAACGCGCCCGTGAAGGAGCGCTAAGAAGAGAGGTACACTTTCAAGAAACCTGGGTTCTGAAAATAACCGCCCCCGTGAAGGAGCGCCAAGAATAGTGGTTCCTCGTTCCTCACGCTCATGCTCTCTCCCCCAGGGATGCGAACAATGTAGGGGCGAAGCATTTGCGCGGGTATCTTTGCTACCTACCCGATATTTTCATTCGCAAATGCTTCGCCCTCTTTCCTGACAATGTAGGGTCGCTAGCGTAATTACTGCGCTACAATCTGCATTGAAGGTTTTGAATTGACAAGATGGACATTCCCGAACTGCAACAGCAAGCCGCTGAATACCTGGCGCAAAGCCGGTACAGTGATGCTATAGAATTATACAGTCAGTGTGTGATAGCTAATCCGGCTGAGATGTGCAACTACTGGCATCTGGGACTGGCGTGGCTCCTGCAAGGAGAAGAATTCGAGGCTCAAGCTGTATGGCTGTCAGCAATTGCGCGGTTAACCCCGGAGGAAGTCGAGCTTTGGGCGGCGGAATTACTGAAGGTATTGTCAGCAGAAGCGAGCCGGCATCTCCACCGCAATCCCCAACTGGCTGAAAGGATTTACTGGCAAATTATAGAACTGGATGCCAATCAGCCAGAAGCTCATTATAATTTAGGAAATGCCCTGTCGTATCAGGGTAATTATGATGAGGCGATTGCCTGCTGGCAGAGGGCAATTGACCTCAAACATGACTTGGCTGAGGCGCACCAAAATCAGGCAGAGGTTTTTCAGAAGCTGGGAGAATTTGAAAAGGCTATCCCCTGCTATTTAAAGGCTGTGGGTATTTTCCCAGACTGGACTGAGGGGTATTACAATCTGGGGCTGTGCTTTTACCGGCAAGACAAGTTGGATGAGGCGGTTGTCTGTTTCCAACAAGCTATTCAGATTCAACCTGACTTCGCACCGGCTTGTGGCGATTTGGGTTACGCACTCCTAGCACAAGGCAAATTGGATGAGGCGGTTGCCTGTTTGCGAAAGGCAATTCAGATTCAACCTAGCTTCGCGCAAGCTTACTGTCAGTGGAGCGACACTCTGGCAAAACAGGGCAAGTCTAAGGAAGCAATCCTCTCTAATGCCGGTTTGCTAAAAACCCTGCACAGTCAAGCTGAATCTGCTGAGCTATACTGTTATTTAGGGAAAGCTTTGGCAGCCGGCAGCCAGTTCGGCGAAGCGAGCGCCTGTTTCCAAAAGGCAAGGGAAATTAATCCAGACTTGGCTAGCGCTATCTCCGATTTTATCGCAAGTATTCACCGGCAAGGCGAGCGGGATGAGACAGCTGCCGGGTTCCCAGAGGGAGTGCCGGTTCACCCTCCCCTGGATTTTTACGAATCCACGGACGACTGGGCATTTTTATCTAATTTAACCGAAAATTATGTGACTATCTATCCCAAAAATACCATCCATCTCACACCCCCTCTAACGCCGGATAGCACTATCAATTATAGCTTTAGATTTGGGGCACAAGTTGAATTGCCGGCAGCATTTGTCGCCCTAGTGCCAGAGGGGCGTTACTGGCTGGATGCAACTCAGACGGCTAGCGCCACAATCGCCCCGGATAACAAGCTGTTAGGAGATGTTTCCCCAGAATTCCCAGCTTTAAGTCCCGGACATCCAGACAAACATCCCAGCAAACATTCTATCTTCTCTTTCGGGAAGTTACCGCCGTTTCAGAGTGTTGATGGGACAGTAGCAGTTCTATCAGGACTGTTAAATGATCTCTATTTTCACTGGATGTTTGAGATACTTCCCCGCATTGAATTGCTGCGCCGGTGTGGGATAGAGATGGATACTGTAGACAAGTTTGTAATTAGCAGCCGCCTCCCCTTTCAGAAAGAGACGCTGAACGCCCTGGGGATTCCAGAAAGCAAAATATTAGACCCTTCTCAGTACCCTCACCTGAAAGCGACGAGGTTAGTCGTTCCGTCTTTCCCGGGCACTATAGCCTGGATGCCCAAATGGGCTTGCGATTTTTTGAGGAGCGAGTTTTTGAAAGATGTTGAAGCCACAGAGAAAATTGAGCGCATCTATATAAGTCGGGCGCTGGCTGAAAATCGCCGAGTTATCAATGAAGATGAAGTGATAAGCTTGTTAAGTAAGTTTGGGTTCAGAAGCGTAACACTGGAATCCATGTCAGTGGCGCAACAGGCATCGTTGCTGGGGAATGCTAAAATTGTAGTAGCGCCTCACGGGGGCGGACTGACTAACCTTGTTTTCTGCCAGCCGGGAACTAAGGTGATAGAGATTTTTTCGCCGAATTATGTCTATCCTTGCTACTGGCTGGTGAGCAATATTGTCGGGCTGGAATATTACTGTGCGGTTGGGGAAACCCTGGCCGGTGGCAACTTCCATAAAATCATCTGTCCGAGCCCGCGTATTGAGGATATTTTCGTCAATCTCGATGAATTGTTAAAAGTTATCAAGTGCGCGGGACTGGTTTATATCTGATTTATAAAGAAAAAGTGAAGCTACAAGAAACCGGGTTTCTTGTACTGGGTAAGCCGGAAAACTCAGTCCTCCTACACAAGAAACCCGGTTTCTGGCCCCATTAAAACTGTGTCCCACAGTCTCTGGGCGGTTGAAAGATGCTGTTGGCGAATTGATGTGGGGGCTTACACCCTAGGCTTTCTTTTGGGGGCAGGTTGTTCGGTTGTGGCTAGCGCTAGGGGGAGAGGCGTTGCATGAGCGGATGTAATCTTTTCCTTAAGTCCCATAAATAGTCGCGCTCATGCGAAAGCCCCTACATCGGATCTTGTGTAGGGGCTTTCGCATTGGCGTTAGGATCTTTACGACTGCGCCCGAAATTTCGCTTTGCCAATGCAACGCCGTTCTTTACTTCCGAGTGAGAAAGTCTCACCCCTCACGGATTAGCCAACAGCATCTTGAAACCGCAGCTATACAGACAAAACCCGCCTGCGCGGGTTTTAAGAGCTCATGCATGCACCGGCACGCTCCCGCTCTATCCACCGGCAATCCAGCGCCTTGCCGGTGCAGGAGTCCAACCCGGTTGGCTGACTTTTCTACGAAAATGTTACAAAATATTAAGACCACTTGCCAACCCACAGGGCGGTGTGTTTAGATGGTAAATATAAAAGAAAAAGCTGATTTGGCAGGCGTTTCAGGAGTTTTATCTGTCAATCTAGCCATCCCAGGTGGATGACTGCGAAAGACTGAATGTTGCCATCCTGACACCGGCATCAGCACGGAATGATTTTGGCAAAAGTCCCAGCTATCTCTAGATCGGGGAGTCCCCACGCCATGCCGCAAACACAACAGCTATTACAGGGGCGCTATCAGCTCCAAAAAAGCTTAGGATACAGTGCCGGTCGCCAAACCTGGCTGGCGTTAAAACTCTCAAAAAATCCCCCCAAGCAGGCGATTGTCA
>CAZJNL010000108.1:0-9634 GCA_964546515.1 uncultured Oscillatoria sp. | reverse complement strand
CTGCCCTCGCAAGATGTCGCTCATAACGCGACTGCCCGGGCCGGCATAGACGGTGCCGTCTGGATTTTCTGCCACGTCGGGCAATTGGATAAATGGGGCGTCTGGTTGGGAGAGATAGCTCGCCGCCTGCAAGATGTCTGCAGTCACCGGCACAGTTCCCGGATTGTGGACGATGACGCCCAGGTAGAGGGTGCGCAAGTTGTCTGCCGGTTCGGCTTTGGCTACATGGTGGGCGAACAGGTCAAAGCGTCCCCGGAAGGGGAAGTTGAGGTGAGCTGTTGGGACTTGCTTGCCGGTGGGGGGAAAGGTGGAGAGTAAAATCCCTTCTTTGAGTACGAGTTCTGGGCTGTTGCTGTTAAACACGGGCACGCTGTCCAGTTTCCCCGGTAAGGGGCGCACTTCCTGGGGTTGGGCGATTTCTTGGGGTGGCGGTGCCGGTGCCGGTGCCGCTTGGGCTAGGAAGAGAGTTGACAAAAAAGGCAGCATGTACAACGGGTGATTTCTGCTTTAGCCGCAATCCAGTGTAGGGCTTTGGGCGCATTTTTGGGTAGAGCGGAGATGGGGTTGCCGAGGGCGGTGCGCCGTGTCGTGACCTTGCACCCCTCGGTGCTGTTTGCTGATTCGTTCCGCACGCCTTGATTCCAAACAGAGGGCTGCGCAATGCTGCAAACCAACCCGCTTTTAGCAGGCTTAAGGGGAATTGTCCCAATAGAAAAGGCTCAAGCATTGCTGCCCGAGCCTTTTGAGATTAAATTCAGTAAATAAAGCTGATAGAAGCTCAAAGAGTGCGCAGAGCTATCTTCGGTTAGCTCGGACACACCGGCTAAAAGGGTTTAACCTGAAAGCTTAGTAACGGCGAGAGAAGTTATCGGAACGCCGGCCCCCACCAGAGGGACGCCGGTCTTCCCGGGGCTTCGCCTTGTTAACTTTCATGTCGCGCCCCATCCATTCAGCACCGTCAAGCGCTTCAATGGCAGCCGCCTCTTCTGCATCTGTAGCCATTTCCACAAAGCCAAAGCCGCGAGGGCGACCTGTTTCACGGTCAGTTGGTAGCTGAACCCGCTTAACCGAACCGTATTCTGCAAAAACAGCAGTGAGTTCTTCTTCTGTGACCTTGTAGGACAGATTACCTACATAAATGGACATAAACTGTCTCCAAAATCAAAAGGATTGTAGAGATTTAGATTTCGGAGAGAAGCCTGTTGAGACCAAAAGCACAAAGCCAGTCAAGAAAACAAACGCTCACAACCGAATCATTTCTCATCTCGGATGATAGCACAGCGCGGTCGCACCGGGGGGATGTTTTCCCAAGAATTTACAAAAATTAACATTTGGGGGAGGTGGAGAGAAGGCGCTGGCGGAGGTTGGAGGAGAGCTGGAATCAGCCACGAGGGAGCGGGTGGACACCAACTGGCGGCCCGGCGCTGGCATGCTGTACTGGCACTGCCGTCCGAAAATCGAGATGTCGATCGCCGGAACGGGGCAGGTTTACAGATATCCTTTAGTACCTGCAGATATGTCGGGTGAACCCGCCCCTACTTGTGGGATCTCACCGTCACTTGTTATAAATACTTAGGTTTGGGGTGCCGGTGGCACCAATGCGGGCGGCAGTTCGGTGTCGTGCGATCGCCCTGCTGTACGAAGCAGGCAGGACTGATTCCACAGCATGGAAGTGTCTGAACGCAGAGTAAACAGCATCGTGGCGGCGGGGGTGTTTAGCGGTTGTGTGACAAACAGGCTAACGGCAAAAACGAGGGATAATATCGGGTTTATAAAGTAATTGTTAAGCCAAAATGGGGGCGAAAACAGAGTACAAAAAAACCGGGTTATTGCCCATTCACTTTTTATTTATAAATGAGTTATTCCCGGCCACGAATCAAAAATCGCGCCTGCCCAATCCTAGTTGCGTTAATCGCGCTACAGATAGGGAACAATCACCGCAAATTTTCAAAGAACAGTTTCGGGAACAACCCAGGAAAAAAGGAAGTGCTGGTTAGCAGGAGTTTGCACCTGAACAACACGTTCGGGTTTCCACTCCCCGATGTCGAAGTTGTGGGAGACAATGCGAGTGCCGGGTTTGAGTTGTTTGAGAAGCTTGGGGCGGAGTTTCAAGTTAACGTCAGTCAGCAAGTAAAGCGTCACAACAGTCGCTTCGCTCAGGTCAGCCTCGAACAGGTTTTGCTGTAAAAATTTAACGCGGTCAGCCACACCGACTTTTTGGGCATTTTCTCGACTTTGCTGAACAAGTCGCGGATTAATGTTTATGCCAACGCCTTTGGTGCCGAATTTTTGTGCGGCGGTAATCACAATCCGCCCATCGCCACTGCCCAAGTCGTAGAGGACATCATCACCTATCACCTTAGCCAGTTTAAGCATTTCCTCTACAACTGCATCGGGTGTTGGCACATAAGGCACGTCAGAGAAACCTTCTTGAGGTCGAAGAACGGGCGCGGGTGTTTGGGTTTGAGCCAGGGGTTGGCGTTCAGTAGCCGGCGGCACCGAACTGGCGGGGGTATTCAGCAGCTAAGGCAACACCGGCACTAGCAACCAGGCACAGGATTATCCGTCGGAACGGCATAGCGTGTTTCTCCTTTCGAGGTTAATAGTAGTGCGTTCCCCAAAGCGGAACGCACCCTACTTATAAAAGTAGTTCCCAAGGGGAACGCACCCAAAGAGATCGTCGGACTATCGCCATCTCTCTTGGGGTAGATTTGTAAAGGTGAGGTGATCCCGTGTTAGGAAAGCGGGGTGAGGGGTGTGGGCATGGAGGGGTTATTACTAGGGGGGGATTGTGAGGTAGATCACCGCTACAGCCTAAATTTATCACACTCCCAACAAGAGAGAAGTCACCGCACAAAGTTGTGCGGCGGTGTAGAATACTTTGCAGGTAGCAAAGGAGTGTATCGAGATGGCTAACAATTCCAGGAAAGTGTTGCGAGCGAACCCTTTTACAACGTATCGCGATCCTGTTACAGGTAAGTGGGTGGTTGTGCCGGCGGCTAACTCAGGAGGCGATCCAACGCTTGTCTGCCATCTAGATAAGGTGGCGCGAGCTGTAATGGAACAGGGAGGAATCGATTCTTTGATGCGAACGCGGGCATAATCTCAGTATATTTCTTAGGACACAGTGGCGCACTGAAGGGTGGGGGGGGAACAGACTGTCGCCTGCTCGCTCCAAGGGCGCAGGATCTGGGACACGCCGGCACCGGCGGAAAGTCGTCCTGTATTTTTACCAAAGTGGGACGCTCCCGTTGCTTGTGGGGAGCCGTCCTATTTTTGCAATAAAGTTGGTGAGCAGTGGCGCTAGGGGGCACCGGCGCAACTGCTCACCTTTGGGAGCTAGCCTTTGGTATATTTACAAAAGTGAGATGCTTCTCCCTATTTGTGAGGTGGTTTCCCAGACATGAAACTTGAATCTCTCCTCAGACTGGGGCGCGTGATTCGCGTCATTGGCTTTGACGACGCACCCTTTTCTCGCCGTGCCGGCACGAGTGTGTCAGTAGCGGGAGTGGTTTGTGGGGGAACTCGCTTTGAGGGCATGGTGTGGGGAGAGGTGGAACAAGACGGTTTGGATGCGACGGAAACCATCTGCAAGTTACTGATTGGGGGAAAATTCCTGCCGCAATTACATATTTTACTGCTAGACGGGATTGGGTTCGGCGGGCTAAACTTGATTGACCTCCCGGAACTGGCATCGCGGCTGCAAATTCCCTGTGTGGCTGTCATGCGGCGTCAGCCCGATTTGGCTGCTATAGAACTTGTCATCCGCCGCCTCCCGCGAGCGGAGGATCGTCTGGAAATATTGCAGCGTGCCGGTACGATTCACGCCTACCCGCCGTATTTTTTCCAAGTGTGCGGTGAGTCTCCAGAGGTGATAGCCGCAGCGCTGCACCGGCTGACTGACTGCGGGAATGTTCCGGAGGCTTTGCGCCTCGCACATTTGATTGGTGCGGCGGTGATTAAGGGAGAAAGTGGCAGCTCCGCCTAGAGCGTGTTTATAAAGTAATTTTTAAGGCTGGCATGGGGGTGAGAAACCGGGTTTCTTTTGGTGGGGAAACTGATATGTAATGGCTCCCCAATAAACCCGGTTTCTGGCCCCTTCACTTTTTCTTTATAAATATTCTTCTCCCCCCTGTCCGCAAAAGACGTAGTCCAGGCGGAGCGCCTGGACCCAAAAATCTCTCCAAAAGACGTAGTCCAGGCGTCTCGCCTGTCCGCAAAAATGTCCGCAAAAGACGTAGTCCAGGCGTCTCGCCTGTCCCCAGTAAGGTGGGGTATGCTTGCATTTTACATTTAATTTTGCTCCCCCATTTATTATACAATAAGCACAGGTAAGAATAAATTATCGAGGTAACATGGCAAAGAGCTTAAAAGAAATTCGGGCACTCGGCGTGGGAATAGTGTTAGGATTGGGTCTGGTGTGGCTGTTGGGGCTGCTGAGCGCCGCACCGGCACTGGCGATAGGACAAACGGTGAATTACAGTCACGCCTATCTGAACAATCACGACTTTTCTAACCAAGATTTGACAGGTAGGGTGTTTGTGGAAGCCGAGATGCGGGGGGCGAACTTTGTCGGTGCCAATTTGACGCAGGCAATTTTGACCAAAGGGGTGCTGCTTCATGCTAATATGGAAGGGGCAAATCTCACAGAGGCTTTGGCAGATCGGGTGTTTTGGGTGGATGGTAACTTGAAGAACGTGATTTTAACGGGAGCAACCGTGTCTCGCACGAGTTTTCAAGGGGTAGATATTACGGGGGCTGACTTTACGGATGCGATTCTCGACCGGTACGAAATCGCCCTCCTCTGCAAGCGTGCTGATGGGGTGAATCCAGTCACGGGAGTTTCAACGCGAGAAAGTCTGGGATGCCGGTAAGCAGCAGGGGCAATTTCTTAGAGGCGCACTGGATAGTGAGTGCGGCACAAGCGAAACAGTTGATAGAATGGGGGGCGACGGTTCTGGACACGCGCTCTTTTTTGGATCGGTTTGTGGGGCATGTGCCGGGTGCCGGTGGCATCAGATGGCAGGAATTTTCGCAACAAAAACCGCCGCACAAGGGAAAGCTGCTGGAGAACCACTGCGCCTTGGAGGAAAAACTCCGCTCTCAAGGGATTTGCAATGCAAAGCCGGTGATTGTGGTTGGCAATCCGCGCTCGCCTTTTGACTTTGGTGAGTCAGGACGCATTGTTTGGATGTTGCGCACTTTAGGACACAAATTAGCTGCTTTTGTGGATGGCGGACACCCGGCGCTTGTGGAAACCGGCATCCCTTGTGTTTGGGGGCGCACTCAACCAAAATTGGGAGATTTTGTGATTGAGAAAACCGATTTGTGGGTTGAGTATGGCGACCGTATCAAAGCGAAGTTAGAAGCTGGCTTTCAAGATTTGGCGGTGATTGATACGCGCTCTGCAAGAGAATATGCCGGTGCTACCCCCTACGGCGAACAGCGGGGAGGACATATCCCAGGTGCACTGCATTTCTATTTTAAGGATTTGCTGGACAGTCAGGGAAAGTTGCTTCCGCGAACCCAGATTCTCGCTCAACTGAAAGAATTAGGGATTTCCCGCGACACTCCCACAGTGGCATACTGCACAGGTGGTGTGCGCTCGGCATTTTTTGTCGCTGTTTTGACTGAGTTAGGCTTTACTAACGTCAAGAATTATGCCGGCTCGATGTGGGAGTGGTCAGGCGGTTCTGCTGCTGAGTTTCCCCTATCGGGGTAGGGTGCGTTACCGTCTGGCAACCAGCACTACTTTTAGGGATTAGTCTCAGGAACGCACCCTACTTCTTATCCGAGTGGGGTGCTATCGGTTTTAGATCCGATATCATGGCCGGTAGGGCAGATAGTATAGAGACGCATAGGAGAGAGACGCGATAGTATAGAGACGCGATAGTATAGAGACGCATAGGAGAGAGACGCATAGGAGAGAGACGCATAGGAGAGAGACGCATAGGAGAGAGACGCCATAGGAGAGAGACGCGATTTATCGCGTCTCTACAAGAGGGAGCAGTCTCAGGAACGCACCCTAGTTCAGTTGAGCTTTTACGGCTTTGCCGATATACATAATCGAGGTGTCGCCATCGATTTGGATGCGGAAAGTTTTGGTTTTCTGGTAGTAGAGGTAAGCGAGGAGATTCTGGTATACTGTCCGGCCAAATATATCAAAGCCTTTAATTTCTAGATCCGAAAAACCCTTTTCATGCAATAAAGCGATAAGTTCTGCCGGCGTGATGAACTTTTCCCAGTCGTGGACGCCAGGCTGAATCTCTCTCAGGAGGTTTTCCAACAGCCAAATCATCACCAGCTTAGATTGGAAGGTTCGATTAATGGTGTCGAAGAAAAAGAAGCCGTTGGGTTTGAGAACTCGGTGAATTTCTGAAATCACTTTTGGAACACCGGCAACATGCTCTAGGACATCTACGCATATCACCGCATCAAAGGTATTGGCGTCCCAGGGGATTTGTTCAGCAAAGCCGTATTTGTACTCAATATCCAGCCCTGTCTCAGCGGCGTGCTTTCGCGCTGTCTCAAGACACTTTCGGGACAGATCCAAGCCAGAGACGGCGACACCTCGCTTAGCCATAAACTCGCAGGTAAATCCGCCGCCGCAGCCCACATCTAAGGCTTTCAATCCCTGCCAATTTGACAGGGAACGGTCAAAAAAGGCGAACCGGGCTGGGTTGAGATGATTGAGGGCGTATATTTTCTCATCTGGCTGCCACCAGTTTTCTGCATGCCGGTCGTAAAATTCCAAGTCGTTTCTTTTCACGGTTGTTGGGAAGTGGTAAAATGTTGGAGGGAGACACTTGACGACAAACAGGGATTGTTTTATAATAAAGGAATTCCCCCTCCGAAAATTAGAATGTCTGGCGTTTCTATCGTTATTCCCACCCTGAATGAGGCGATCTGTCTGGGGCGCACCCTGCGCCATTTGAGTTTGCTCGCTCCGCCCGCCTTGGAAGTGCTAGTGGTGGATGGGGGGAGTGAAGATGAGACAGTGGCGATTGCCAAAGGTGCCGGTGCAACCGTTATTATATCCAGCGGGCGGGGGCGAGCGGTGCAGATGAACCAAGGCGCAGAAGCAGCCACCGGCGACATTGTGTGCTTCCTGCACGCGGACACTCTTGTGCCAGATGACTTGGTGGCGGTGATTTCGCAGACCTTAGAAGATTCTACCACTGTCTGCGGCGGTTTTATTTCTCTGATGGCAGGTTCCCAAACAACCCGCTGGGGAATCTCGCTGCACAATTACCTTAAAACTTATTATGCGCCGCTGCTTTTCCGACCGCACTTGTTTTTCAAAGGGCTGCGACTGCTGTTTGGCGATCAGGTGATGTTTTGCCGGAGGGCTGATTTTTTTGCTTGCGGGGGGTTTGACGCGACTCTCCCGATTATGGAAGAAGCGGACTTGTGTTTGAAGCTGGTGCGACGCGGGCGAATCCGCCTGGTGAATCGCGTTGTCCAGTCATCAGACCGGCGGGTGGCGCGTTGGGGTTCTCTGAAGGCAACAGCGATCTACCTTTATGTTGGCTTCCTTTGGGGTTTGGGGGCAAATGCTAATACCCTCAAACGGTTCTATGAGGATATTCGCTGAGGTAATTGCGCAAGCTGGTAGACTTAGAGCTTGTTTATAAAGACAATATTAACCGCTGTCAATTATTGTGAATAGATACCCCCCAAGCCCCCTAAAAAAGGGGTGGGAAAGATAAGAAACCCTTTTTTTTGTGTTTTGGGGGATGTGATTGTCTTTCCAAACACGCTCTTACATAAGCTAAACAAAAAACCTAAGCACCCTCCCCGACGGCACAAGGGAAGGGGGATCAAACTAACATTTTACGGTGAATTTGGCTCGCCAACTACCAGCTCGTTGAGGCTCCAATCGTAATCTAAATAGACGATAGGTGTGGGAGAGGTAATGGGGGTGCCGGTTTTGAGGTAGGAGCGGATGTATTCGCCAACTGAAGGGGAGACCTTGAGAAAATCCTTGCCATACCACAGGAAAATTTTGCTACAATAGAGAGTGCCGGTTTGAATGTCGTAACGAACTTTGTCGGGATTGTTGATAAAGCGGGTTGCGTCTTCTTCTAACTGGCGGCGCACTGAGTTGGGGCGGTAGGCTTCAGGGCGCAGCAGGGGACAGCCGGTGGATGCGCAGACGAGGGCGAAGTGGATGCGGGGTTCCTCAAATTCCCGCCGCAGGATTTGGTGTTCAATTTGGTTGAGGCTGACTCGGCTGCCGGCAAGTTTGTGGGTTTTTTGGGTGAAAAACCTCAGGAAGGCAAGCCAGTTGGGAATTCCTAAGATTTTTGGCAGAATTGAGGGCAGGGGATAGCGCTGCAAAACGGCTGCGATGGTGAACGCATTGTAGAGGTTAACCCACAGAGCGAGCCGGTCATCTGAACCGGCATTTTCCGGCAGGGTTAGCTGTTCGAGCTGCGCTAGCCAGCGGTAAAATATCTCTGATGACTCGGCTTTCCAGGTTCGGTAATCGACGCGGCCAAAATCATCGACATACTGGTGCAGGAGTTGATTCCACAGGTCAAAGTTGAGCATGGATAGGAATACCAATTTTGGATTTTAGATTTGTGATTTTGGATTGAAAATCCAGACATCAAGGGGGTTTCGTCGTGCGTAAAAAATACTATCTATCTCAACTTGGGGTAAAAAGATTTAACGAGTGAAGTGGCGGCTAGACAGAGAAAGCCCGCACTCCCCTTACCTTCCCTATCAGGGGGGAAGTGCCGGCTAAAAGAATCAGGGAAGGGAGGGAAATGCTGCCGGCTAACCCGATTTTAAAGCGGATAGCTAAACCGGCTCAGAAGGAGGATGGCCCAATTTTGCCAACGCTTGTGCGGCGGTGCGGCGCACCTCAGAATCCTCATCTGCCAGCAGCTTCTGCAGCCCTCCCAGCACCGGCTCTGTGGCGTTGCCTAAGTTGCCCAACGCTTCTGCGGCGATGAAACGCACTTGAAAATCGCTATCTGCCAGCAGCCCCAGCAGTGCTTGCCGCACCGGCTCGGTGGCGTTGCCCAACTTGACCAACGCTTGTGCGGCGTTCAAACGCACCAGAGAATTTCTATCTGCCAGCAGCGCCTGCAGTGCTTGCAGCACCGGCTCTGTGGCGTTGCCTGACTTGACCAACGCCTGTGCGGCGCTCAAACGCACCCCAGAATCCTCATCCGTGAGGGCTTTGACAAGAGCGCTCGCCGCAAAGAAGGCTTCTGACCCCATATTGGCGATTTCTTCAGCAGCCCGCCGCCGGTCTTTTACCTCTGGAACAGAGAGCTCCGATATCAGACGTTGAATGCGGCGTTTCCCCTGTGCTTGTTCTAGGGCTTCCAAATCTAGCCCTGCCAGTTTTCCCAGTTCCTCAGCCACGAAATCGGGCACTTTTTTGGAGCCTTTGGTGACACAGCAGTCTCTCACCGCCAGCAAGAACCCTTTAATGTCGTCCGGACAGTTTGGTTTGCTCTCAGCTTCTGCCAGAAAATTGCGCCTGGTTTCTGGTCATGGCTATATTATATCATGTCTCTGGTTGATTAACCGCACAAATATTACAACACCCCCCTCCCAGCTCACAAGGGTAGATGTAGAGACGCGACATGTCGCGTCTCTACCAGATTTTTTCTCCCCT
>CAZJNL010000107.1:0-9785 GCA_964546515.1 uncultured Oscillatoria sp. | reverse complement strand
CGGGTGACGGAAAAAGACCGGCCCGGGCAGTTCAATGTGGAAAAAGCGAAGGAGCTGGGAATTCCGACTGGCCCTCTGTATGGCCAGCTGAAGCGGGGCGAAACTGTGACTCTGCCAGACGGGCGAAAATTTAATGGGGCAGAGTTCTGCGGACTGCCGCAAGTGGGTCGCAAAATTGCTTACTGTACTGATACTATTTACTGTGAGGGGGCGGTAGAGCTGGCCCGGGATGCGGATGTCTTGATTCACGAGGCTACTTTTGCTCATCAAGATGCGCAGCTGGCTGTAGAGCGCTTGCACTCAACTTCGACGATGGCGGCGCAAGTGGCTCTGGGGGCTGGGGTGAAGCAGCTGCTGATGACTCATTTCAGCCCTCGCTACGCGCCGGGAAATGATATTGTACTCGACGATTTGCTGCAACAAGCCCGCGCTATTTTCCCAAATACGGATATGGCTTATGATTTTCTCAGCTGGGAGGTTCCCCGACGCCAGACGCTAGAACTGGCAGCAACTAGCAATTAGGAATTAGTTAGCAGCTAATCGCTCGTTGTTGATAGCGTGACTGCGGCAGGCGTTATGACAAACCGGCGGCTCCAAGAAAATCACCACAGCAGGGGGGTTTTTGCTGCCGGCAGCATTATCCTCGTCTTTCTCCTCTTGGGAATTTACTAGGAGTAAGCGGTGGCAAATCGAGTTCAGATGGTTCTGAGAGTTCACCGGCGCTCTCGGCATAGGAATCTCGGTGTTTGGCCAATTGGGTAAATCGTTGCACGGACAGGATGCCGCTGGCATGCCCACAGTCCTGATGGGGAGGGGCATGGGGCAGCGAGCGCACTGCATTATTTCCCACTCTGGCGTCAGTAACTGGGCGATGGTTTCCCAGGTGCCTTCCAAGTAGCAGTCCCCCGATTTGGGGGAGGTAATTCTCTGCCAGCACTCTTCAAATTCACGACTGTAACGATCGCCTGCGATCACCGTTTTGGGTAGCAAAGCTTCCTGACCGCTGCCAATCAAAACTTTCTTTCCCAGCTGAAACCAATAGGCGAGATATTGTCTGACTAGATTTGCGGATGCCATAACTTATTTGACAATATTTTGATCCAAAAAAAGATGAATGCAACCCTTTTTGGCTGCGTTATTACGCGAATCGTTGGCTAGGGCGCGGCGATTTATGCTGGTTTATCTAGAATTGGCATTGCGGGGTTTCGCAATCCTCCTCATGGGTGTTTAAAAGTGTGGGCAATCATTTAAATTGCATGAGAGCGGCCAGTGTTTCGTGAAATTATCTCAAGAAATGCCCCAATATTATTATTCCCAAAACTGGTTGACTCCTCAGCGAGCGCTGTTGCCTGTAACCAAGACCGTATTTTGTTTTTGTCCAGTGCCTAACGATTAGGTAAATTTACCGAAATAAAAGGCAAGAATCCCGCCTCTCCCTCTCTGTAGGGGATCGCGGTCGTTCGCCAGAGCGACCGCGCACCGAGATCCCCTGAACGGAGTAGTTTGGCCAAATTGGGATGTTGCTGTTTTTGTCTGGACTGCTACCCCTGAACCTGAAGTCGAACTCACGGCACGTTCCAAATCTGGGTGAATCAATAAATCCCTGCCCCGGTCTTTACAAAAGTCAAAAAATATTCGTCATACTTAGATTTTCGTTATCTGTCTTTAAGGGACAGGTTGCGGAAACTCGGGTGCTGCCGGTGTGGCAAATCACGAGAATGTCAGACTTCCAGTTCTATCCTAGCTTAGCCAAGGATAATCTTTCCAGTATAACACTTTTTAAAATGCAATATTTCTTAAAATTGCGGAGAGAGTTCGTTCTCAGGGGGCAGGGGCGAACCGAGGGCGCTGAGGTTGAGGGCGTGACCGCCGGCGATCAGGTAAACGGGATTAGCGATGGCACCCAAGCGGCGGACGAGCAGGCCAAGCCGGTCGCGGAACAGCCGCCCGGCGGGATAGGCCGGCACGACGCCCCAGCCGGTTTCTTCGGCAACGAAAATCACCTGACCGGCACAAGTCCCCTGCAAACTGGCAAGCAACTCTTGCTGGGTTCGCTCCCAGCCGGCACCGTCCAACTCTAAGAGGTTGGCAACCCAAGTTCCCAGGGAATCAACCAGCAAGCAGCTGGCCAACGGCGCGGCGGCGATGGCGTCAGGCAGCTCGGCAGGCACTTCCAGGGTAGTCCAACTTTGGGAGCGCCGCTGCCGGTGCCCTTCAATGCGAGCTTGCCACTCCACATCAGCTGGGTCAATCCGAGCCGTGGCCACATAGAACACCGGCAAGCTTGCCTGCATGGCCAAGGTTTCCGCCCACTCACTTTTGCCAGACCGCGCCGGGCCCGTTACCAAAATCACTTGCCTTGCAGGTGCCGCTTCAGCGTTCATAGAGGTTAAACTGGAGATTGATTTTATCAGGGTTAGGGGTTATTCGTCCGCTCGTGTGCGGGTCAGGGGCGATTGGCAAGGGAGCTTGGACAGCAAAGCGGGGAGAAACCTGTTTACTTCCCCCTGCCCCTCATCCCCAGAGGTGGCCCCGCTCTCCCCAACAACGGCTGCCCCCACACACTTCTAATATCAATTTCGGTTGAATACCCATAATATAGTTGAGTAGGGGCATTGCGGCGGGAGTGGGGCATTGCTAATCCTCCGCTGCCAGCTGATAATTTGGGTTAATCAACCGGACTAGATATAACTTCTCACTTTTGGCACCGACTGACAACTAGCAACTAACAACTACTTACAGATTCAGTTTATGCCTGCTCCCCTGGTTTCTGCGATTATCTGCACCCACAATCGGGATACCTATTTAGGTGCTGCTACTGACAGTTTGCTCAAACAGGATTTCCCTGATTTTGAAGTCGTGGTGGTAGATAATGCCTCAAATGACCGCACTCGCTCTGTCGTGGAAGAAAGGCTCTGTGACCCGCGCCTGAAGTACATTTACGAACCGGCAATCGGTCTTTCCGTGGCTCGCAACACCGGCGCAAAAGAGTCGCGCGGCGCGATTCTCGCCTATCTCGACGATGATGCCGTTGCTAGCCCGGGCTGGCTGAGCAGCCTCTGCGCAGCCTATCAAAGCAACGAAAAACTGGCAGTTGCCGGCGGCAAAGTCACTTTGCTCTGGCCACAGGGACTGCAGCCGCCGTCGTGGCTCTCTCCGGGACTCGCCGGCAACTTGGGAGCTTACGACCTGGGGGTGATGGTGGTTTACATCGACGATCCCGGACTGACGCCCAGAGGCTTGAACTACTCTATCCGCCGGTCATTCCTGGAGCAAATTGGCGGCTTTGATATTAATCTAGGTCGCATTGGCAAAAAGTTATTATCAAATGAAGAACTGCAGGTAACGGAAAAAGCCCTCCAGCTGGGGTGGCAGGTGGCCTATCTCCCTGATGCCGTTGTGGCCCACAACGTCGCTCCAGAGCGCATCAACCGGTCGTGGTTTTTGCAGCGGGGCTGGTGGCAGGGGATCAGCGAGTGCTACAGGGAACAGCTGGGCAGTCGCGCCGGTACAGGCCAGCTGGCGCGAGGGGGGGAAAGGTTTGTGCGAGGGCTTTACAAATCTGTTAAATATTTTAGCAACCCCGCCCTGCGCTTTGAAAATTTTGTGTTTGCCTACGGTCAGATTGGTTATCTAAGTGCCGCTATTAACGGCATGCTGTTCCCCAACAAATCGGCAAGCAGTCAGCCAGAGAAAAGTTAGATTTTAGATGTTATTTTGAATATAAAATACCCAGTAATGGCATCTAAAATAGAACAGCTGGTGGCCTAACTAAGTTCAAAACCAAGAGTTTCTGTTCAAACTCCCTATGATGACCTCCAAACAGTCTAAGATTCCGGTATCAGTTCTAATTCCCGCTAAGAACGAAGAGGCAAATCTGCCTGCTTGTCTGGCCAGCGTGGCCAGGGCTGATGAGGTGTTTCTGGTGGATTCCCAAAGCCGCGACCGCAGCTGCGAAATCGCAGAAAGTTACGGGGCAAAAGTGGTGCAATTCTACTTCAACGGGCGCTGGCCAAAAAAGAAAAACTGGTCGCTGTCAAACCTGCCCTTCCGCAATGAGTGGGTGCTAATTGTCGATTGTGACGAGCGCATCCCTCCGGAACTGTGGGACGAAATTGCCTCGGCTATCCAGAATCCAAACTGTAACGGCTACTACCTCAACCGGCGCGTGTTTTTCCTGGGCACCTGGATTCGCCACGGCGGGAAGTACCCCGACTGGAATCTGCGCCTGTTTAAGCATGAAAATGGACGGTACGAGAACTTGAGCACTGAAGAGGTGCCCAACACTGGCGACAATGAAGTCCACGAACATGTGATTTTAGAAGGCCAAGTGGGATATCTGAAAAATGATATGATCCACGAAGATTTTCGGGACGTTTACCACTGGCTAGAGCGCCACAATCGTTACTCCAACTGGGAAGCGCGGGTGTATTACAATCTGATCTCCGGCACCGAGGAGTCCGGCACGATTAGTGCCAATCTGTTCGGAGATGCGGTGCAGCGCAAGCGCTTTCTCAAAAAACTGTGGGTGCGGCTGCCGTTTAAACCGACTCTGCGGTTCATTTTGTTCTACTTTATTCAGCTGGGCTTTTTAGATGGGAGAGCCGGCTACATTTACGGGCGGCTGCTGAGTCAGTACGAGTATCAAATAGGTGTAAAATTATATGAGCTGCGCAAGTTTGGCGGTAAGTTGAATGTCTCAGGTACGCCGGCAGCCGCAATCAGTGTCAGTGAAGGAGTATTGAAAAAGTTTGTATTGAGGGCTAAAGCCCTCATTCCAGAGAAAAGAGGACAGGCATTCCAGAGAAAAGAAGACAGGCAAGATGCCTAGAAAAAAGAAGACAGGCGAGATGCCTGTAGAAAAGAGGACAGGCGAGATGCCTGTAGAAAAGAGGACAGGCAAGATGCCTGGACTACAGCGAAATAAGCGGACTTAATATGACAGGTTCTGTTAAAGCTTCTCACCCCGAGCCGGATGGGGGGGCAAAAGATGCCGGCGATTCCAGTCGGGTAGAAATGCCGGTGCTGGACGCAAAACCCTGGGTGGATTTGCGCAAATACGACCAATCTTGGTTTGACAGAGGACGTGCCGGTTGGTTTATTTTGCTGTGGTGGCTGGTGCAAGGGGTGGCTTTTCCCCTCAGCCCCCACTTTTCGCACGGGTTCCGCCGGTGGCTGCTGCGGCTTTTCGGGGCTCGCATCGGTGCCGGTGTCCTCATCCGCCCGACGGCGCGGTTTACCTATCCTTGGAAAATTGAAATTGGGGATTTCAGCTGGATTGGGGATGATGTGGTTTTATACAGTCTCGATCGCATCCGCATCGGGGAGCATTGCGTGATTTCCCAGGAATGCTACCTCTGCACCGGCAACCACGACATGGCAGATCCGGCTTTTGGGCTGCTGACTGCGCCAGTGGAAATTGGCAATGGCGTCTGGGTGGCGGCGGATTGCTTTATTGGTCCGGGCGTGCGGATTGGGGCGAATGCGGTGATTGGCGCTCGCAGCAGCGTGTTCGGCAATATGCCGGCGAATCAGGTTTGCTGGGGAAGCCCTTGCAAACCCAGGTACCCCAGGGAGATGAAGGCTTCAGGGTGAGTTCCCGGCGCCAGCGGGTAAAGCCGGTGGCGAGTTCCATTCGCCCTGGCCTGCTCCCTCGCATACTGTTGGCAATCTGCAACAAGTCACCGGCTGCTGCTGTCGGTGGCGAACGCGAGGGCAGATATACAAAATCCGTTGAATCAACATGCTAAAAATTAGCCCTCGCAGGCGGGCGAAAGTGTGTATAGCGTCGGACTGAAGTCGGACGAATAAAAAGCACACAACCGGAAATGACATCACTCGTTCATATTCCTGTAAGTCGCCACAGCGGAAGGCGAGATGCGATTCAGGTAGCGGAAAATCCAATACTTAAACACCGTGTCCAAAATCACGGGGAAAGTGGCAATAAACAAAAAGATAAAGTCGTGATTTTCTGGCAGTCCCAAATGCCGGGATATGCCTGCGAGAATGACTTCCCAGCCGTGGGGCGAGTGGAATCCAACAAAAATATCCGTAAATAAGATAATGATAAACGCCTTAGCGCTGTCGCTCAGCCCGTACACGATATTGTCCATAAAGGACTTTAAAACCGTGATTTCCCGCTGGCTGTTAAAGATGACGAAGCCAAAAGCCAAAAGCGAGAGCAAATCAGAAAAAACATTCTTGATTGCGCTCGAACTTTCGCGCCGGAATTCTTCGGCAATTTCATCTGCCTTGTGCTTCACCTCCTCTTCCATTTCCTCCGGATTGAGGTGCGGTGCAGCACCGACTAACATTTTAAATTTGAGTTTTTCTTCAAAATGCTGCAATTCCCTGAATGCTTCCTCTTCCATTTCAGAGTTGATAAAAATTTCAGCCTGATGGGGGTCACGAACGCGGTCAACAATCGGCCCGACGATGAAATTTTTGGAAATCTGGTGGGTGAGGAGCGGAATCAAAATCAGCAATAAAATGAATTTGAGGGAAATGACTGTTTGATTTTTGGAGCTGCGAAAATTATTAACAACTTCTTGCTCATATTTCGGGTCAAGCTCTCGCTTGAGCCGGTCGAGAGTTCTCAAAATTGACCTCGGCAAGAAACTGGTTTCAGACATCGTGTCAGACGCTTTGACTCGGCCAGCACCAGAAGAACGTGCGCTCGTACCGCCGTTTTGGGTTTGTTGAGAGGCAGGCTCAACCGACACAGGGCTGTAAGGAACCAAGGATGTGGACGGCGTTGGTGAGAGAGGAGAAACAGAAGGTTGCGAGCTAACTTTCTCAGGGGTGTACCTGGACAGAACCTCATCAATAAAATTCAGCTTTTCTAGAATTAAAGACTCTTTATAATGGCCCTCTGGGGTGCGCCATTCAGGGGAACTTGCCGGGGTTTCAAACAAGATTGTTTTGGGAGTCTTACCCGGTGCGTTTTCAACGAAGGAACGGGTGAGTTTGAATTGGGACAGTTTCAGCCTTGCCAGAGTTAAATTTTTATTCAGATCAGCCTGAAAGTAAGCCAGGACGCTGTCGCTGTGGAGCGCTGATTCCGGGGAAATTTTTTGGCCATTAAAATGATCATTCTCGATGGCTCGGATTCTCAATGCGGCATCATAAGCGTCATCCAGCGCCCTTTCCGGTGTCTCGGTGAGCCACTGTCCGGCTGACTGCATGACTCCTTTAATCGCTTTAAACAGAGGTGTTTTCATGGCAAAAAATTGCTGCGCGTCTTCTGTTAGTTTAGATACATTAAATCAGGAAATGCTGCTCCGACTGAGAAAAATCTGGAAACCCAGAACCCGCTTGTCTTTGGGGGATTTCAGCCATTAAAGTCTGAAAGGTAGACCAGGTAAAAATTTCACAGATTTTCTTAAAGAAACATGACGGGAACGAATCTCCGTGGGGCCGGCTGGCCCGCCGGCGCCCGGCGGGCGGGACGCCTGCCAAGGGAGCATCCCATTTTTGTAATCCCCCTCACCCCTTACCCCTCTCCCACCAGGGGAGAGGGGAAAATTTTTAGTTTTCCCCCCTCTCCCTTGATGGGAGAGGGGGGTTGGGGGGGTGAGGGTGAAGATGTTTGCACTTTTGGGATGTTCCCCCTGCCAAGCCCCAACTTGCTGGGCACCGGCCTGCCAGATGGGCCCGTGGGAAGCGAACTCCACCCGCCGGTTTGAGGAGCAGTGAGACACAAATAGAACAGAACTGATTAAGTTGTCCTTCATAATTTGTAGTATAGCGGTGCTACCATGACAACCCCCATTCGGGGAAGGGGGAATTGGAGGCTGCCGGCAACAACCCCAGAGCTTATGCAGGAGGAGACGAGAGTGCAGGCGCGTTCAATTTGGATTACTGGGCCAACTCGCAGCGGCAAGACGACTCGCCTAGTCGAGGAGTACCGCCTGTGGGTGGAGATGTTCCGCAGCGAGATGTCCCCTCTCGACCGGCTCTCACTCTCAACAGCTGCCGGTGTTCCAGCACAGGGGAGCGCGGGAGCGGGGGGGCAAAAGAACAGAAGCACCCAAAACCCAAAATCCAAAATCCAAAATCCAAAATCCGACCTCCCTCCCTTGCCAAGCACGCCGGGGATGCTAGTCTTTGCCGCCAATGGCTGGGTGGAATTGGCAGATATGCTGGCAACCGCCACCCCCGCTCCCTATCCAGTCCACTCAACCACACCCCTGCGCTTTTTCCGAGATGAAGTTATCCTGTTTTGGCCCTTATTAATCCAGCAATTAAACCTGAGAGCGCAATTCCCCTTGCGACTGCGCCCGGAAACCGAGCAAGAATTGGCCACATGGCTGTGGCGTCCCGAACTAGACGCAGGAACTTTGCGCCAAGAAGGAGTCAGCGAAACGCGCCTGGTTCGCCGCACCCTGGACTTGCTGCAGCTGGCGGCTGCTAGCGGCACGCCGGTGGAAGACATTCCTCTGATTTTACAGCAGGGCTTGGCAGAGCGGGAAAATTCCCCCGGCATGCCGGCGGGTGCGGGTGAGTTGCTGCTGCGCTGGCGGAGTTGGTGCTTGGAACGAGGGTTGCTCACTTACGGGATTATTTGCGAACTCTACTGGCGTCACCTGCTGCCCGATCCCACCTACCAGCTGCACTTAACTCGCCGCTACCGAGCTGTGCTGGCGGATGATGTGGATGAATACCCCGCTATCGCCCGCCACCTGTTCGACTTCCTGCTGGATGCCAGGTGCGCCGGCGCGTTTACCTACAATCCCGACGGTGCCGTGCGGCTGGGGCTGGACGCTGACCCCGAGTATCTGGCCGGTCTGGCTGGGCGCTGTGAGGTGGAAACCTTAACCGGGCAGAGCGGTTTAGCAAAAGTCTTGGGAGAGCCGGCGGTGGAATTGGCTGTCAATTCTTTAACTGTTTACGGGAATTCTTTCCCCCTTGACGATTCGGTGCGGTTAATTCAAACCACTTCACGGGCGCAACTGCTGCGGCGAACCGCCGAGATCGTTATTGATGCCGTCAAATCGGGACAGGTGCAGCCCGAAGAGATTGCCGTGATTACCCCCGGTTTGGACGCAATAGCCCGCTACACTCTGATGGAAATTCTCGGCAATAAGGGGATAGCGGTGGAGCCCCTCAACGAGCAGCGCCCCCTGGCCAGCTCTCCTGTGATTCGGGCGCTGCTGAATCTGCTAGCTTTGGTATATCCGGGGCTGGGGCGTTTGGTGGACAGGGATGCGGTTGCCGAAATGCTCGTGGTGCTGAGCCGGCAGTCTCAAGGGAACACCGGCTCTCTTGTAGAGACGCGATTTATCGCGTCTGGCTCTGTTGTGGAACGCCGAATCGCGTCTGGGAGCGGGGGAGAAAAAGAGGATGAAATTTCACCCTTGACGCTTGAGACTTCAGGGCTGACGCTTCAAACCCGCTCACCGCTGACGGCTGACATTGACCCGGTGCGGGCCGGTCTGCTGGTGGATCACTGCTTTTACCCAGATATAGAGCACCCCCGCTTGCTGCCGGTGACGGCGTTTCCCCGCTGGGACCGGCTGGGATACCGGGCAACCCGCGCCTACGAGGAGATTGCCGACTGGCTAAAAACACAGAGAGTGCAACTGGAACAGCGGCTGATTCCAAGCCCGGTTTCGGTTCTCGACCGAGCGATCCAGCAGTTTATGTGGAGAGGGGGCAATCTTCCCTACGATCAGCTGACGGCTTTGCGGGAACTGATTAAGATTGCTCTGCACTACTGGGAAGTGGATGGGCGACTGCGCCAGAGTTCCGATCGCACCGGCATGCTAGATGCAGGCGGCGATTGC
>CAZJNL010000106.1:0-9799 GCA_964546515.1 uncultured Oscillatoria sp. | reverse complement strand
ACGAACCAAGTGCGAGAAGAGTTTCGCAAAAATTTTCCCTTTCCGCTGCTCTTGTGGGTGAATGATGAAATTTTGCAGAAGCTGATTCGGCTAGCGCCCGATTTCGAGAGTTGGGCCACAACAGTTGAATTTGGGCTGCCCACAGCTCAGTTGAGTGAATTTTTGCGGCGAGAGTCCGACTCGGACTTCGCGAAAGTGCTCGAAGCTGGGGCGGGGCGGTTTCCCCACAATTGCGAGTTCGATCTGGGGATTGATTCCCCTCATCGCTGCGAACTGCAGTCAGCTCTCAACGATCAGCTTCGTCGCGGACAAGCCCTAGAGCCAGATATAGAAGCCAGCGTGCAATTTATTTTAGGTCGAGATGCGTACCTGAGCAATCAGATGGAGCAAGCCCGACAGCATTATGAGTGCAGTCTGGCTTTCTGGCAGCAAAGCCATCATTTAGAGCGACAAGCGTGTTTGCTGTTCCATCTGGGAGTGTGGTGGTGTTCCCGGGCGGAGGTGCGTCGAGCTGAATATCTGCCGGCGTACCGTCAAGCCAGGGATTATTTTAGCCAGTGCGTTGCGGCATTGCAACAAGCAGGTCGCCCCTGCGCCGCAGCTAAGTTTATCAACGCCTTGGGAGCAACCCTGCAAAGACTGCAGCAGTGGCAGGATCTAGAAACCGTTGCTGAAATAGCCGTCGGGCTGCACCAAACCTGCGGCGATCCCATCCGAGGTGCCGGCGCTTACGGTCTTCTGGCTGAGGTGGCGCTGTCAAAATCAGCCTGGATGCAAGCCAAGGAATACGCCCAGATGGCGCTGGCAACCAATGCCCTCAGCTCGGAATCTGCCGGTGATTATAACACAGATTTGGGTTGGGCGCAGCGACACTACCAAAATTGGTATTTCTTATTGCTAGCCGAAGCGCAAAGGCATCTCGGTGAGGTTCAACCGGCGCTGGAAAACTTAGAAACAGCCCGAGTTGCCAGCAATCCCCAGTACGATCCCCAGCAATACAACCGGATATTGGAATTGCAGCGCCAGCTGTATTTTGAGCGGGGGGAATATCTCAACGCTTTCCTTTTGAAGCAAGAGCGGCTAAAGATTGAGCAGCAGTATGGGTTCCGGGCATTCATTGGTGCGGGGGGGCGGCTGCAGCCTTCCCGACAGGCGCTCAACCCCGCCCTCACACCCGTGGAGCAACCGGCGGCGGTTGCCCGGGAGATTGCGGCGTCTGACCGGCACGAAGATGTCCAGCGCTTGATAGAGGAGCGAATTAGCCGGACTGACCGCAAACTGACGGTGATTCACGGACCCTCAGGAGTGGGCAAGAGTTCGATTCTGCGAGCGGGGTTAGTACCGGCACTGAAACAGAAAACCGTCCGCGAGCGCCATGCCTTGCCGGTGGTGCAGCAAGTTTACACCAACTGGGTGAGGGAACTGGGGAAATGTCTCAAAGAGGCGCTTGCGGAAGTTCAGGGCGTCAAGATGGGAGATTTCCCCTCTGCGCCTGAGTCAGCGCATTCAGCAGAAGCCATTCTTGAGCAGTTGCGTAAAAATGCGGATGGCAATTTGTTAACGGTTCTAATCTTCGACCAGTTTGAAGAGTTTTACTTCGCGGGCAAAGAGCCGGCGAAAAGGCGAGAATTTTATGACTTTTTGCGAGACTGCCTGAAGATACCTTTCCTGAAAGTCATCCTCTCCCTGCGGGAAGATTATATCTATTATTTGCTGGAGTTCAATCGCCTCCCCAACATGGAAGCGATAGACAGCAACATTCTGTCCAGAGAAACCTTATACTACCTGGGCAATTTCACCCCGTCAGCCGCCAAATCAGTTCTCCGCTTAACAGAAAACACGAATTCTTATTTGGAGCCGGCGCTGATTGATAAAATAGTGGAGGAGCTGGCAGGAGATTTGGGGGAGGTGCGTCCGATAGAGCTGCAGGTGGTGGGGTCGCAGCTGGAAACAGAGAAGATCTCAACGCTGGCGCAGTATCAGGAACGGGGGCCCAAGGAAAAACTGGTCGAGAGATTTTTGGAAGAAGCCGTCAAAGACTGTGGCTGTGAGAACGAGCGGGTTGCCCGACTGGTTTTGTACTTGCTAACAGATGAAAACAACAGTCGCCCTGACAAGACTAGCACTGAGCTAGCAGCCTGTTTAGAGGCGCTGGGTTTACAAGCATCGGCGGAACAACTGGATTTGGCGCTCACTATTTTAACCGGCACGGGGCTGGTGTTTTTGGTGCCAAACATCCCAGACCGCTACCAGCTGGCTCACGAGTATTTGGTGGCTTTGATACGCCAGCAGCAAAAACCTGTCTCAGTCGCAGAACAGAAAAGGGAGAAAAAGCTCGCTTCTCGCGCTCAGTCCCAGCTAAATCGGGTGCTGGGGCGGCGACTGCAGCAGGCGGGACTGTCTTTGATGGGAATAGTAGCAGCGCTTGTGGGGGTATTTGGCTGGCAAGCAAAACTGCCAACTCAGCGAGCGGAAGTCAAAGAGATTCAACAGCTGAATCAGGCTTCAAAAGCGCTTTTTCTCTCGGGCAAACAGCTGGAGGGATTAATAGCCAGCGTCAAAGCCGGCAAACAATTACTCAAAACAGAAGCGCCGCCCGATATCAAGACCGAGACTGCAGACCGGCTGCGGCAGGCACTTTCCGAAATTCAGGAGCGCAATCGTTTGGAGGGGCATATTGGTTGGGTTTTGGATGTGAGTTTCAGCCCCGACGGCAAGACTGTGGCCACAGCCGGTCGAGACGGAACCGTGAAACTCTGGATCTCAGACGGGCACCTGCTAAGAACCCTCAAGGTAGGGAGCGATAGAGTCAACCGGGTAAGTTTTAGCCCAGACGCACTGTCCCTTGCCTCGGCGAGTGATGACACAACGGTCAAACTCTGGAGGCGTGACGGCACTTTTGTGAGAAACTTGAAGCACAGCAAGCCGGTGAGTGCAGTGAGTTTCAGCTCCGAAGGACAGATTATTGCTTCTGGCAGTAAGGACAAGACTGTCAAACTCTGGAGGCGTGACGGCACTCTGCTGGCAATTCTCAATCACGGCGATTGGGTGTATGATGTGAGTTTCAGCCCCGACAGCCAGACGATTGCTTCTGCCGGAAGGGACAAAACCGTCAAACTTTGGAGCCGTGAAGGCAAGTTGCTGAAAATCCTAAAAGGGCACAATAAATCGGTCTGGGGTGTGAGTTTCAGCCCGGACGGCAAGACAATTGCTTCTGCCAGTGAGGATAAGACCGTCAAACTCTGGAACCTTGACGGGCAGCTGCTAGCCACTCTCGAAGGGCACACGAGCAAAGTCAAGAGCGTCAGTTTCAGCCCCAGCGGTCAAATCATTGCCTCTGGAAGTTCTGACGGCACCGTCCGACTCTGGAGCCGTGACGGCAGCCCCTTAAGAATCATAAAGGGGCACACAAGCGGTGTCAATAAAGTCAGTTTCAGTCCCTGGGGCAGCCTCGCCTCTGCCGGTGATGACGCAACCGTCCGGTTGTGGAGCTTCAATAAAGAGGATGCGCTGTTTAAAATACTGTCGGGGCACAGCAAGAGTGTCTCGGGTGTGAGTTTCAGCTCCGAAGGACAGAAGATTGCCTCGGCGAGTGATCACACCACTGTCAAACTCTGGAGGCGTGACGGCAGCCTGCTAAGAACTGTAAAGGGTCACACTCAGCGAGTCAACAGCGTAAATTTCAGCCCGGATGGCAATACGTTCGCCTCGGCGAGTGATGACACAACCGTCCGACTCTGGAGGAGTGACGGCACTTTGCTGAAAATTCTAAAGGGCGATCGCGATCGAGTGTGCGGTGAGGGTTTTAGCCCTGACGGACAGCTCCTTGCTGCTGGAAGTGATGACGGCACTGTCAAACTCTGGAAGCGTGACGGACAGCTGCTGAGAACTCTAGAGGCGCATCGCAATCAGCTTTGCTGCGTCATTTTCAGCCCTGACGCCCAAACGATTGCCTCAGCGAGTGCCGGCACGGCGGTGAAACTCTGGAGTAAGGACTGCAGCTTGCTGAGAACGCTTGAAGGGGGCAGAGATCCTGTCAGCAATGTGGGTTTTAGCCGCTCCGGTCAGCTGATTGCCTCTGCCGGCTTTGATGATACACTGAAACTCTGGAGCCGCACCGACAGGTTCCTTATCGGTTTCCAGGCATATAGTGCTGGGGGATCGGGCCTGAGTTTTAGCCCAGAAGGCCGCACGCTCGCCTCTGCCGGTGCGGACAAAACTGTGAAGCTCTGGAGCCTCAACAGCGGGGATTTGAATTTGGAGCTGTATAATTTACTCGGGCGCAGTTGTGATTGGCTGCGCGACTATCTCCAGAACAATCCCCGCGTCAAAAACAGCGACCGCTACCTCTGCGACGGCACCGGCTCTCAAAAGTAGAGAAGGGCAATGCCGGCGCATTAGCCCGGGTGCGTCTCCTTTTGGGCGCTGCAGTGCCAGCCTTCTGCTTTCACTGCCCAGATATTTGCACAAACACCGTCCTGTTTCGGGGCCCGTCCAAGTCAAAGAACAAAACAGATTGCCAAGTCCCCAGAGCCAATTGACCGTCCGCAATCGGGATCGCTTCACTGGTGCTGAGCATCAGAGCCATCAGGTGAGAGTGGGCATTCGCCGGTTCGTCCGGAGGCACATCTCTCAAGTGCAGGTCCGCCGTGCAGGTAGGTTCCTGAAGGGGGCGCTAACTTTTCCAGACGTACCTTAACGTCCTCCAGCAATCTTTCTTCATGTTCATTGATAGCCAGCGCTGTCGTTGTGTGCCGGGAGAAGACCAGAAGCTGGCCATTTTTGACCCCACTCGCCTCTAGGAGTTGCAACAGCTGTGGGGTAATATTGTAAATGCCTATACCAATGCCGGTTTCTAGTTCAATTATTTTATTGACAATCTGCATCTCTCTCCTGCTGCCTCGGCGGCTTGTTTTGGGGTGCGGGTGCTGGGAAAAGCGCCCGCCGTGCCTTCCGACCGAGCTGGGACTGATGCCGGTGCGGTCGGGAGGCGATGGCAGAGCTTAAAAGTACCCAGTGCGGGCCGGCAGAAGTTTTTTACCCGTTCCCAGGTCTGGGAGGCACGGTCGGGCAGCAACCTATTATATAACGTATGTAACGGATGGGGGAGAGGGGGAGAGGGGGAGATAGGGAGATTGAACTGGTAACATATTTCTGCCCGGGGGCGAAGCGCCTAAAATTTAGGATCTTTTCCTAATTGGCGCGTCAAAGCTCTCCCTTGTGGGGGCAACCATCTTTGGCCGGATCTCACCAGCCCCACGGTGGCGGCGGTGGTCGTTTGATTGCCGGTGTCAATTTTTCTGAAGCTTCTCCGTCATGCCAGCAACCCCCCGGCTTAAAAGCGCGACAACCTTGACCTCCCCCCCGTACCGGCGGGTGCGTTCCACACCCGATCGGCAGCAGAAGTAGGGTGCGTTCCTCTCGCTCCCACCGCAGAAGTAGTGCGCTTTGCCAGAGGGAACGCTCCGGGCGAGCCTATTTACAAAAGTGGTACGATCCCAGACTTCGGCCTTGGGGGGTCTGGCAATTCACCCAAGGCATCACTTATCCGATGCCGGTTCGACGGGTATTGACTTCCGCTACTGTCTGGCAGATAATGCTACTATCTGGAATGAAATAGCCCAGGCTCTCAATCTATCCGTCTCTAAAGTGTCCGGGTCCGGGCGGCACGCCGGCAACCTCTCCCAGTCAGCAGGGTGCGTTCCGCAAGCAACCGCACCCTGCTGATGGAGTAATCGATAGCGCGGAACGCACCCTACCAGGTTGGCTGCACCAGCTGTTCGGGCTCGAAATTGGGGCTACCAGTTTTTAGTTTGTCAGAGCTATGTGCTGGGCGCACAACCCCCGCCTGCTTCGTTAATAATTAAGCAGGCACCGGCGACCAGCCTTCTCGATCGAGCCCATGCAAATTTTCATGACCATCTGGGTAACTTAATGATAGAATCACACTAGAAGTTGATAAAGCGTGAAAAATAATGGCTAAAGTTAAAAGCCCCAACCCCCTAACAGGGGAAGACCTTATCAAGAAAGTCCGAGAGCTAGCCGAACTCAGCAAAGAAGAGAAAGCGAGAGCCTGCGGCTACTACACCCTCACCAAGAATGGTTTGGAACGAGTCAACATGATGAAGTTCCTCAACGCCCTGATTGATGCCGAGGGGATCGACCTGGATGGCAAGCAAAAAGGAAATGGGCGCGGCGGACGCACCGCTAGCTATCGGATTAGCGTGCAGTCCAACGGGAACTTACTGATTGGCGCTGCTTACACCAAGCAGATGGAGCTCAACCCCGGGGATGAGTTTGAAATTTCTTTGGGACGCAAGCACATTCACTTGAAACAAGTGGAAGCCTAATGTCCCTTGACCCGCAAGTTCAAGAATTCTTGCAGCAACTCGACCGGCTGGGATTGCCTCCCCTCTCCAGCCTGGAACCGGTAGAAGCCAGAGAACTAGCCGCTAAACTGCGGGGCAAACCACTCAAACCGCTTGCGGTTTTCCGCGTGGAAAATCGCGCCATTCCAAGCGCGGATGGGGATATTCCCGTCCGCATTTACACCCCAGAAGGCAGCGCCCCACTGCCGGTGCTGGTCTATTTCCACGGCGGCGGTTGGGTGCTGGGCGATTTGGACGCGGCAGACATGATTTGCCGCTCCCTGGCCAATGGGGCGGGGTGTGTGGTGGTGTCCGCCGACTACAGGCTGGCACCCGAACACAAGTTTCCTGCAGCGGTGGAAGATGCCTTCGCCGCCACTCGCTGGGTGGCGCTAAATGCGGCTGGGATTGGCGGCGATCCCGATCGAATTGCGGTGGCTGGGGATAGCGCCGGCGGCAATTTGGCGGCGGCGGTGGCGCTCATGGCGCGAGATAGGGGCGATCCTGTGCTGGGGTATCAACTGCTTATCTATCCGGTCACTCAGTACAGCTTCGATACCGAATCTTACCGGGAATATGAGCGGGGTTACGGCTTGAGCAAGGAAGAGATGGTGTGGTTCTGGCACCATTACCTCCCTCGCGCCGCAGACGGACAAAATCCCTACGCTTCGCCCCTACTCGCCGGCAGCCTCAGTCACCTCCCACCGGCACTAATTGTCACTGCTGAGTGCGACGTGCTGCGGGATGAGGCGGAAGCCTACGCAGCTCGGCTCCAGCAGGCGGGGGTGCCGGTGCGGCTTTGGCGCTATGACGGCATGATACACAACTTTATCGGCCTAGCACCCGTTGTAGATCGGGGAAAGCAAGCCCTAGCAGAAATCGCCGCCCAACTGCGCTCTGAGTGTTAGTAGGGTGCGTTCCGCTGGCGCAAGCACCCGACAGATGGAGTAATCGATAGGGCGGAACGCACCCTACCTCTGGTTGATTTACCTTAATAATGAACCGCCAAGACGCCAAGTACGCCAAGAAGGTTGAAAGAAGAAAGAGTCAGAGGGATAGAAAAATGAATTAGCTGGCAATTGACTGGATCTGGATATAAGAGGCGTGCACGGTCGAATGTGGTGCGTAGCACTTCACGGATTCGCCAACAGCATCATCCATCGGGCGGAACCCACCCCACCTCTGTAATTAGTAGGGTGCGTTCCGCTGGCGCAAGCACCCTAGTGATGGAGTAATCCATCGGGCGGAACGCACCCCACCTCTGGACATGATATTAGGTGTTAGGTGATAGGTGTTAGGTGATAGGTGTTATAGCGTTTCTCATATCAGTGCGGTACATTTTTCGCGCTCCGCACTCATCCGGGACTCCCAGACGCGCCACTCGCGTTCGACAAGTAGGGGCGTCCTGAGAACATCCTGGACTTCCGATAGATATCTTGGGTGAACCCGCCCCCACTGTAAACTGTCTCGTTTTGAGCAGGCATCCATTTTTCTACCCATCTGTACCCGCTCAAATTGAGAACCGCTATAAATCCTCAAAATGTTATTATAATAGATTTTTGAGTTTGAACAAATATTGCACGCTCTGCTGGCGGAGGCAAGCCGCCAGCAGGTATTGGCTTTTGCCGCCGCTTGTGCGGCGATCTCTACCTCAGCTGCCGGTGATAGGGGCACCTGAGCGATCACCTCAGCCGTAGCCGGGTTAACAACATCCAGGAAGTCTTTGGCGCTGGCGGCACACCACTCTCCATTAATGTAGTTTTGTAAACGGTTCTGGACGGTCAAGGCTATCTGACCGCAAACTGTTTAAATATTCTGGCATTTATAGTAGCTACCATGCCCAGTCGAGCCACCGAAAAAAGGTCTATTACCGGCAATTAATCGGGCATGATATCACTGAAAGCCGGTGCAGTGCCAACCGGCATTTTAAAAGGAGTGCCCCCTTAACGGTTGCGCCGCAGCGCACCCCACTAAATCGGGATCTACATCGCCGTAAAATCCTCAACCCCGATAAGGTAAGCACTCACCCCCACAAGAGACGCCAGCAGTTCCCCAGTGCCGGCAATACTGATTAAAGTCTCGCCCGCACTGGCGGAAACCGACAGCGTCTCGAACGTCAAACCGCCTGCTAATGCCAAAGAATCAGTGCCATCTTGGAAGTTAAAGATTATATCACTTCCTTTGCCAGATGTCAAGATAATAGCTTCTGGCCGGTTGGTGGAAAAGGTACTGTTGCTAATATTGACTGACGCTTGTTATCCCACCCACAAGCTGCCGCCTTGAGTTGCTGCCACATTGTTAGGAAAGGTGCAATTGCTGACAGTCAGCGGCGCGTTGCCCTGCCGCACCGCACCCCCGTTTCCCCGATTTCCTTTGGAGTCTTTCGGGACTGAATTATTAACAAAGGTGCTGTCTTCAATAATAACTCGATCTGGGCTGGCAGCGTAGAGGTGCGCCGCCCCCAACGCCTGCCGCCTTATTGCCATCAAACAAACTCTTGCTAATGGGAATCGTGCCGGCGTCTGGTTCCCACTTCTACGGAGGACTCGACGCTCGGTTTCGCACCCTACCTCCAGGGGGAAGATAGGGTATTCTCAATAATTAACGTCAAGTCGTGATTTCAGATTTCCTTATTGATAAAATTCTCGGCTTTTATATTTCTTAAATTAACTTAATAAGTATTTACAATATGGCCCTCCATTATCTGACAAGGAGTTGACCGATTTTTACTCTCAAGAGGGATTGTGGGGGTGGCGAGGGCACAGGTATTTTAACGTATTTTTTGAGAAAGTGTGCGACAAGTCTGAAGTAACAAGCTCAAAATATCTCCTGGGACATGAGGGCAATCTGACTCTCGCCCGCAGACTGGCAGACATTTTTTTGGTTCTAGGAGCGGTCAGCTATTTACAGGCAAGGCAGAGTTGGAGTAGACTGAACACAGGTTAGCTTATATCTCAGGTAAGTTAGAAGCGTAACGCATGATACCTGTATTGGCACAGGCGCTAGTGCCGGGAGCCGCGCTGCCCGCTCCAGAGCCCACTGTAAGGGTTCCGTTCCCAGCAGGTAGCCTATAATTGACTAAAAGGAGATATACATATTATGGTTTGGCTAAAATCTCTTCAGTCTGTAGGAATACTTGCCGGCGTGCTAGCGCCGGCGCTTGTAAGTGTCGCTAGCTTGCCACCGCAGCTGCCGGCAGAGTCTCGCCCTGACGGGAGAATCAGTCTGGAATTCCCGCCCGCTTCAGATCGGGGGGCACCGGCGCGAACAGCCGGCGGAGGTGTGAGGGGGGAGAACTGTGTGGAGCCGGGGGCAACGCCGCTGACGGCGCTGATGCCAAGCAACAATGTGGGGACAACGGTGGCTGCCAACCCAACACTGTTTGTGTACGTTCCCAAAACGAATGCCAAGGAAGCCGAATTTTCTGTGCT
>CAZJNL010000105.1:7985-9818 GCA_964546515.1 uncultured Oscillatoria sp. | reverse complement strand
AATCGTGCCCCCCTTGGTGAATTTGGCGGCATTGCTGAGGAGGTTGAGCAGGGCTTGGCGCACCTTGGTCGGGTCTGCTTGCATGCAGCCGATATCCTCAGTACAGTAAACCTCCAGGGTATTGGCGTTTTTTTCCACGAGGGGCTCGATAGTGGCAACAACTTCCTCGATCAGGGCGGGGATGTGGAAGGTTTCCAGATGCAGGTCCATTCGGCCCGCTTCGATTTTAGAGAGGTCGAGAATGTCACTGATCAGCGCCAGCAGATGTTTGCCGGCAGAGTTGATTGTCTTGAGGTCGTCAGTGAACTCTTGCTCGCCCAGGTCTTCTGCTTCTTCTTGCAGCATTTCACTGTAGCCGATAATGGCGTTGAGCGGGGTGCGCAGCTCGTGGCTCATGTTGGCCAGAAAGGCGCTTTTGGCTCGGTTGGCTTCTTCGGCGGCTTCTTTGGCTAGGCGGAATTCTTCGGCTTTGGCGCGTTCTGTGACGTCCTGAACTGTGCCGGTGAGGCGAATGGCCTCTCCCGCCGGATTGAGAATGATTTCCACTTGTTCGTGGACGATGCGTTCTGTGCCGTCAGGTCGAACAATCCGGTAATCAATGCTGTAGGGTTTTTTTTGGCTGACTGCAGCTTGAATCGACGCCCACACCCGCTGCCGGTCGTCGGGATGAACCGCTCTCAAGAAAGCTTCGTGGCTGGGCGGGAAGGCGGGACGGGGAAAACCGAGAATCGGATAAATTTCATCCGACCACGACAATTGGTGTTGAGCCAGGTCTAAGTCCCAATTTCCCAACTGAGCGATGCGCTGGGCGTTGGCGAGACTGGCTTTACTCTCCCGCAGCGATACTTCTGCCTTCTGCCGCCCGATTGTGACGGCTGCCAACACCAAAGAGGTGAGTGTGACCACCGCCATAAAGGCTTGCAGGGACAGGAGGGCTTCGCTGGTATTGCTGGCATGCTTGAGAAAGGGGCCACTCTCCCGCGCCACGCCCCAGATGGCAAGGCTAGAAACGATTAGGTTGGCCAGGACGCTGCCTTTGAGCCGAAATCGCAGGGATCCCCAAATCACAAAAGGAAAGGGCAGGTACTCCATTGGATATTTGGCGATATAGACGCGGGTTCTGGAGCAGAAGACGATCCAGCCGATGCCGACTAGCAGGATCAGCCAGAGAGCTATCTCTAGCACTCGCTTTGGCGGTAGCCGGTAGGGAGACCACTCACGCCAAGTCAGCAGCGCCGGCGTCACCAGCAGCACCCCCATGACGTCCCCCACCCACCGGCTCCACCAAATCGTCTCAAAATCGCTCCAATCGGCGAGTTCCGCCACGCAAAGATTGAAGGCCCCGAGGGTGGCGCTGACAGCCGCCGATACCATCGCTCCTGCAAACAGCCAGACCGCATCTCGCGGGCGCTCGAGGGCGGGATGGAAGCCGAGGCGCTTAAGCGCCCTGACCCCCATCACTGCTTGCAAGGTGCTGCCGGTGCCGGCGATCGAGGCAACGGCACCAGACACCCCCTGCAATAGCGCAAAGAAAAAGGCCCCGACCGCTACCCCGGGCCACAGGCGCTCGCCCCCCAACAAAAGTGCGGCTAGGGCAAGGCCGGCAGTTGGCCCAACCGGCGACGCTTTCACATCCAGCCCCGGAATCAAGGTTGCCAGTTTGGCCGCCCAGTAGCAGGCTACAGCGAGTGCACCTGCTTTGATTAAATATCGCCAGGAGCGGGTCTGGATGAAGGTCATAAGGTTTGGAGTTTCAATAGCAATTTAAGCGTAGAAGATTTTTTGAAGTGTCAAAAAGCTGCCGTTGCCCCCGCCCCTACTAGAGGGGGGGGC
>CAZJNL010000105.1:0-7885 GCA_964546515.1 uncultured Oscillatoria sp. | reverse complement strand
GGGTTTATCCCACCCTCTCGTTGGGTTACAGATATTTCGGCTCAGCCGAACCTACTAGAGGGGGGCGGGTTTATCCCACCCTCTCGTTGGGTTACAGATATTTCGGCTCAGCCGAACCTACAGATCGGGTCTGTGATTTTGGGTCAATTTCTGTGCCAGCATCCGGGCAGCTTCCAGCCCTCAACTCCGCCGCGCCGCACGCGCCCGATGCTGTTGGGGAACCCCACTGTCACCACTCTGTTTTAACTCAACACACCGCCCAACGCACCGGGGGTTCAGCTGCAGCCAGGGTGGATTGTGCCATCGGGCATGGTCGCTCCGTTCATGGAGGCATCGGTTAGGTTTGTGTGATCCATAATGGCATCTGTGAGATTGGCATCCCACAGGATTGCTCTCACCAGTTTTGTGCCGGTCAGGTGCGTTCGCGACAGGTTGGCTCGGCTTAAGTTGGCCTCACTCAGGTCGGCTGCGGTTAGGTTGGAGCCGGTCAGGTTCGCTCTCTGCAAGTTGGCTTTCGCGAGTTGGCTGTAGGAAAGGTTTGTGCCTGTTAGGTTAGCCCCCGTTAAGTCGGCACCGGCAAGGTTGGCTTTGTGCAGGTCAGATCCTGTGAAGTCTGTCAATTTCAGGTCTGCCCCCGCTAGGTTGGTGCTGAACAGTCGGGTGCCCATTATCTGCATTCCTGAAAGGGATAGTTCAGCCAGGTCTGCGCCGGTGAGGTCGGCACCGTTCAGGTTGGTTTGCCTCAGTTTTGCTTTGGTTAGTTTTGCCCCAATCAGGCAGGCGCTTGCCAAGTTGGTGCCGGCTAACTCGGCTGCAAATAGGCTGGCTCCTGTTAAATTGGTGCCAATCAAGAAGGCTTGATTCAGTTTTGCCCCGTTCAGGTTGACGCCGCTGAGGTTGGTAACTCGAAGGTCTGCGCCGGTCAGGTCTGCGCCGCTGAAGTTCCTTTCCCCCGCTATATATCGTTTGAGAAGTTCATTAACGTCCATAGGGTCGCCTCTGGGTGATGTCTGTCAGTGGGAAATGGGGAATGAGGAATTGCAGAATTTGATGCCAATTGGCATCAAATTTTCTTATCCATTGCAACTGACAGCGGACAGCTGACAGCTGACCTGCAATTGGCTGCCACCGGCTGAGGGTATGCCCGCCCGACACAGGCATTGGATTTGGGGCGCAAGGCGCTGCGGTGCGAAACGGACTGCACTTCTCGCACGGTGGTGACGCCGGTGGTGACTTTTTTGGTGGCTGCCATCCTCAAGGAAGTAAAGCCAATTTGGTTGAGGTAGCGGTGCGGAGGGGGCATCGTCCCTTCACAGGTAATCTCGCGCACGACTTCACCGATATCTATTATCTCTGGGATTGTCTCTCATAGAGAATACCCAGAATTGAAGCAATTGGCACACCAGAAGCCCCCGCCGCCGGGAATCGGGATTGGCGCGAGCACCGGCGGCGTCTGTGCTGGGTGTGTTTGTCCCATCTCCGACTGCGATTGTGTTTGGGGGTGGCTTTGGTTGTGCGGCGGAGCGGGACGCATGGGGTCTTCGACCGTGACGGTGCTGATTTGTTGCCACTCTCTGCAAATTGGTGTATAATATAAGGCTTTGGCGGAGCTGGGGTGCCGGTGGGGCGGCTGGGAAATATAAAGAATATTTTGAACCGCCATAGACGCGCAAGCGGATCGCCCGCAGGGTAGACGCCAAGAACGCCAAGAAGAATGGCAAGAAGGAGGGGCGATGCGAGCTGCTAGCTGTAATAATATTAGTCAGTGAAGAGAGAGTAGAGGGCTATGCTGACTGCTACTGTAACTGAAGGCTTTTCTCTAGAAGAGTTTATGGCGAATCCCCCGGAGCGCATGGAGTGGGTGGATGGACAACTTGTGGAGACAACGGGTATGACGGTAAAGCACAGTCGGATTCAGGGGAATTTGGTTTTTTACTGGAAAAAGTACAAAATCGAATCTGGACAAGGAGGAGAGGTTTATGTAGAACTCCCTTGTCGAACTAAAAATCAGGGGCGTCGCCCTGATGTCTCCTACCTGACAGCGGAACTGTTACAGCAGTTTGGGGATGCGCCGGCTTTGCCGCAGAGTCCGCTGCTGATTGGTGAGATTGCTTCTCCAAACGATGCGGCTGAGGATTTGTTTGCTAAAGCTGATGAGTATTTGGAGTCGGGCTGTCAGGAGGTGTGGCTGGTGTTTCCTGAAACTCGCAGGGTTTTAATAATTACTAATAATCAGACGCTGGCGTTTCATGCTGGGGATGTGGTTAGCACGCAATTGGTGCTGAGGGTATTTAGTGTGCCGGTTGATGAGTTTTTGGCTTAAAAACCCTGTATATTGTAAAATGGTTAAGCTGTAGCGACCAGGAGCAGGACATATTTTACAAAGTTTTATATTAGGCTTGTCGCTCATGGCACGATCGCGTGTTAAGTTGGTGTACCTGGCTGTTGAAGTTGCGATCATCCCAATGCCTGTAAATAGGGCGTGTTGAGGATTAATATCCGAAGTTTTCGGTGCGTTCCTGCGGAACGCTACTTATGGAGGAGTTTTACTGAGTGCCGGTGTGCGGTCGCTTTTTACGGCACTCTCACACAGTCATCCGTTATAAAATCCCTCGGGTTTCCCACCCCAGGCGGCAAACCTGGCGCTGTAACAGATTGCTCCGCTGCTTCCCGTTTTGCTACCTCAAAATTGAGGTCGAGTAAAAACTTGAGACAGTCTTCCTTAGCATTCATATTATACGCTTGACGCACTGCTCTGTCTAGACCGGCGTGCGCTTTTCTGAGAGGGTTCTCCCCCGGTAAATCTAGGTTTCGGTACAGTTTCCGCAGGTTACACTTATTTTCAGCCAGGATTTTTCGGCGGACTTCTCTCAACTCAACGCCTGCTTCTGCCACTTTTTTCACCTGTGCAGGTTTGGGTGACTGTGGCCAAGGAAATGTGTCAAAAACCGTGTCCGATGTGTATCGGAAATCCCTCTTGAGAGTCGAGCAGCTTGCGGTAAACCAAGCCCAGTGGATGCCTGATTGCAGGATGCCAAAGGAATAGTCATCGGGTAGGGGAAACACTTGCAGGGCGTCATTGGGGTGGATGGCACTGTCGATGAATTCAAATATTGGGCGTTTCGTCACCCGCACACAGGCGATGTAACGGGGGATAGTGGCAATTTTGTCAAGCATTTCAATGCGCCCTCTCCAGAATTTCCACCAGTGGCGGAAGTGGGTTTGGCGCGGGCCAGTTTCTTGGCCAGTTTTCTCTCGCTCCTCCTCAGCTTTTGCCTGCATTGCCGGCATGACGTAAGGCAGCACGCGCTCAAATGCTTTGCCATGTTTCATGGCAGCCACAATGTCTGGACAGCGGTTTAAATCGATGGCGTAGCGAGAGGGCAATTTTTGCGGGTAATTCAAAAGTTATTCGCCAATAAGATAAAGATGGACAGCTGACTGCGAGGCGGGGTCACTGAGGATTTCTTGCGCTTCAGAGAAACTTAAAAGAAAGCCTTCGTGTCCGTGGGTTTGTCCCTGATAGCAAGCTGCTGAATTAATGTTGGCCAGAAGAGTTTTGGCCTGAGTGACATCAGTGCCGGCAGAAAGAGCGGAGTTAATCTTTTCTATTTCAACAACTTCCCAAGGACTGTCTTTGCTATCGCCAAGCTGGGTGTAAAGTTTCTTCTTGCCGGCTTGTTCGCCCTTAACCCAATTGACAATGGAGACATGAACGACAGCATCCCCAGGCCAAACCTGGTTTGAAACTGCCTCGGTTATCGTGCCGCCATTAGCAACAATATAGTCTAAACCGCCTTGGCGAGAATCGTTTTGGCGGATGGTGTTGGTGCCTACTAAACCGGCACGCCCAAGCGCCGGCAATTCGTCATGGGTGCGGCGGAACCAGTAAACGCAGTAATCTGCGCGTCCCGGAATTTCTGGATATCGCTCTCTCACCCGACTGACGTAATCTTTACCATATTCTCCCTCCATTTTATTCTTAGATTGAAAGGGAGGATTCCCAATAATGGCCTCCGCTTTTGGCCAGGCTCAGAATAAGGCATCATCACAGTAAATATTCCGATCGAGGTTGTCTAAAGGCAGAGCGGGTTCTAACTCTAGAGGCAGGCTCATTTGAGCCACATCTAGCAACTCTTTCGTCTCGTCTAGGGCGAGCTTTTTGGCTAGCATTAAGGTGACTTTTGCCAACTCAACGGCAAAGGGATTGATGTCTATCCCGTAGAATTGTCGCGTGCTGATTAGGGATAGGGTTCCCACTGAGGAGCTAGCTTTGCCGCTGAAGTTCGTCTGAATTTTGGCAATTAGCTCGGCTTCCAGCCGCTTCAAGGCGCGGTAAGCGACGTTGAGAAAGTTACCGCTCCCGCAGGCAGGATCTAGGACGCGAAACTTGACTAATTACTGACGCAATGCTAAGATGTCTCTTAGGGTTTTGGCATTCTCAATGCGCTCGCGCCACGGTCGCACAATCGTTGGCAAGACAACTTTTTCAATGTCCGCTTCGCTGGTAAAGTGAGCGCCAAAGGCATGACGTTCTTCTTTGCCGATACTGCCTTCAAACAGTGTGCCAAAAATAGGCGGCTTCACTTTGGCCCAGTTTTCCTTAGCGGCTTCAGCGAGTAATTCAAGTTCACCGGCTGTCAGTTCAAGGGGTTCTAAGACTTCAAATATCCCGCCATTGAAATATGGAACACCTTTGTAACGACCGGCACGAGCTGGGGTTTGGCTGCTCATCTGGCGAAACAGATTGCCCAGCAAGTCGTATGAATTTTGCCCGGTGCGGCAATCATCGAGGAGTTCGCTGAAAAGACCGCGAGGAAGCAGGTCAATGTCTTCAGCAAATAGGGCAACAACACGAGGATGAAGCGCTGCGCTTGCTGCCGGCTTTCTCCCCGATTAACTAATAGGTTGAAGACTTGCGCAAGGGCAACGCGCTCCCGCAACGCTTACGAACCGCACTCAATAGCGTGAAAACCGCTATATTTGCGAGAGATCCAGGCGAGGGTTCTGCGGTGGGGCGTCCTTCGGTGGGGGACGCAGGCTGTATGTCCAAGGGATGAGGGCCGGTGGGGCGGTGGGGCGGTGGCCATCCTCTGAAGGGGGTGGGGCCGGTGGGGTGCGGGGACGCCGGCAACAGTCCAGGGGCAGAACACCGCTGCGGTGGGGGGCGGTGGCCATCCCCCCGGGGCCAGAGCTGCTGGAAACCCTGAACATCTGTCGCCACGAGCCAAGAGCCACCCGTCACTTTCAAAATAGGAAGAGCCCTCGCCAGCTGCGAACGCCATAATATAGCACAAATTTTCGGTTTTGGTTGTGCTGTAGCTCACCCATCTCGGGGTTTTTTTATAAAGAAAAAGTGAAACATCCCGCCCCCGTCTTTCTGGCGGTGGCTAGGCCGAACATCTAGAGAAGAAACCAGTTTCTGTACCCCACCAATCTTAATGATTCCTTTAGAAAAAACCTCTAAAAGTGCTTGCCGAGCGGCAAAGAGATTGATATGATTGCAGAGGAATCGGAACATGAATACGGGTCAAAACTCGCGCTGAATTGGCCGCTGGCTGGGCGACAGTCTCGCTCTACAGTCGGTTTCAGTACAGTTGAATAGACCGTTTCAACTCCCAAGCCATCGGTTCCATCCCTCGCCGCGCATATGCGCGGATGAAGGTGAGAAACAGGTGACTGAGCTACCCAGAGGAATTTTACCTGTGGGGGTTTGGGTTGAGATCAACCCCCAATTTAGGGCAGTTTTAAAACATGCTCGTTGTCAAATACTGGAATCACAGTGACACTCAAGGAACCGCCGGTTAAAACTCAGGAACTGCCTTTCCAGGAAGACGCAGCAATCGAGTGGCACTTTTTTGGCCGTTCGAATGGCTGTGTGGGGTCAAAATCGAACAAAAAAGTGTTCCTGTTCCGCATGCGATATTTTTGGAGCAGCTCTTGCCACACTCTCAGCTTGGGGGCATTAATGGCGATTTAGACGTTAAAGAGAATGGGCACAGTGAGGGTTTCGTGCGCTAGTAGAGATAACTAGGTTAGGAATCGGTCGCTCCAATGAGCGAGAAACAATTGTCATAGAGACGTACCGCGTTATGTCGCTAGGCAAAAATCAAGTTGTGAGATTGCAAATCATTACCAGGAGACAAGTAGAATGGTAAAGCTGACACCAACCCCGGGCTATAGCTTAGCAGTTCGCGTGCAGATGCCCAATCAAGCCGGGATGCTAGCCAAAGTGATGCAGGCGATCGGGTCCGTTGGCGGCAACTTGGGGGAGATTAACTTAATCCAGCAGACGCCTCACCTAACGGTTCGAGATATCACCATCGATGCCACTAGCACGGAACATGACGAGCAGATTTTGAATGCGATAAAAGAAGTGCCTTCCGTGCAAGTGCTGAGCGTCTATGACCGCACCTTCAACCTGCACCGGGGCGGTAAAATCACCGTCGAGAACCGAATACCGCTGAAAGCCCAAGACGATCTGGCGATGGCGTACACCCCAGGTGTGGGACGGGTATCGAGTGCGATAGCGCAAGACCTAGAGCTGGCATACAAGTATACCATCAAGAGCAACATCGTGGCGATTGTCAGCGATGGCACAGCGGTTTTGGGTCTGGGGGACCTGGGCCCTGAGGCAGCGATGCCAGTCATGGAAGGCAAAGCGATGCTGTTCAAAACATTTGGCGGCGTTGACGCCTTTCCCATCTGTCTGGCAACCAAAGACACCGACGCCATTGTGCAAACGGTGAAATACCTGACACCCGTATTCGGAGGAATAAATCTCGAAGACATTTCCGCGCCGCGCTGTTTTGAAATTGAAGAGCGCCTGCGCAAAGAAATAGACATCCCCGTGTTTCACGATGACCAGCACGGCACTGCCATTGTCTGCTTGGCGGCGCTGATTAACGCCCTCAAGGTCGTCAAGAAATCCATCTCAGACGTTCGCATCGTGTTTAACGGTGCCGGTGCTTCTGGCATAGCCGTCGCCCGCCTGCTGCGCACAGCCGGTGCTAAGAATATCTGGATGTGCGACTCCAAGAGCATTCTCTCCACCTGCCGCACCGATCTGACGCCGCAAAAGAAAGAATTTGCTGTTGAGCAGTCGGGCACTCTGGCAGACGCCATGAAGGGCGCTGATGTGTTTGTTGGCCTCAGCGTTGCCGGGGCGGTGAAGCCGGAAATGGTGCGCTCTATGGCTAAAGACCCGATCGTGTTCGCAATGGCCAATCCCGTGCCGGAAATCCAGCCGGAATTGGTAGTTAACGACGTAGCGATTATGGCCACAGGCCGCAGCGATTACCCGAACCAGATCAACAACGTTCTGGCTTTCCCCGGCGTATTTCGCGGGGCGCTCGACTGCCGCGCCCGGTCAATCACGACCAAGATGTGTATGGAAGCTGCCTACGCCATCGCCTCCCTGGTGAGTGCTGCCGATCTCGACAAAGAACACATCATCCCCTCTGTGTTTGACGAACGGGTTGCCTCCGTCGTCTCCGCTGCGGTGCAAAAAGCCGCCCGCGAAGATGGCGTAGCCCGCGCTTGAATTTGGCCGGGATTGGGGGATTAGGGGATTTGACAGTTCTCAATCCCCAAATCCCCTAATCCCTGCCCCCATATCCCCTCACAGTAAGGGCTGCAACTGCTGGCATGCGGCTAAATCCAGGCCGGCCAGTCGTTCGTAAGCCCGGTCTATGGCCCGCTTGCCGCGCAGGTAGCCGGTATTGGCACCGGGACAGATATACGCTAGGGTGGCCGGTGTGAAGCGGTCGATCAGGGACTGCACGCTGCGCAGCTGTCGCAACCAGTGGAAGGTTTTGGACGTGCGCAGGGGCACCGGCTCGCCCTGCTGGTTGGGCAGCAAATGACGCCCGGCGAACAGGACACC
>CAZJNL010000104.1:0-9893 GCA_964546515.1 uncultured Oscillatoria sp. | reverse complement strand
AGCCAATCTTCTGGATTCAAATCCCCCACTTGAGCCAGCACATCGGGCTGGTAAATCTGCGCTTCATATCCGTAGAGGGCGTGAAACGTGTCGAGGTAGTGCCGGTTAAAGTCTTTGGCACCAGCCGGGTTTTCCCGATTGTAAACACCGGCAGCAATCAGCGGCTTATTCGTCCAACCGGCAAATAATTGGTCGCCATTCTCCCCATTGAAAACAACTGATGTCTCCTGACTGGCAACTTCCCCCAACAAAAATAAAGGCAAAGTCGCCCCATCCCCAAAAGGCAAATCCAGGGCGGAGGCGGCGGATGTCAGCGCTTGCCGTATTTTCTGCGGCGTCACCGGCACTCTCACCAAAGGAATATTCAGGAACTCAGCCACCTGCTGGGCGTAGGGCAATTCTGCGGTGCCGGTTTGCCCCAAAATTGGCTCAAAATCCAAGGCGTAAGCCCGCACTTTCACGCCCGAACGCACCAGCAAAGCCGCAACCGTTGAGGAATCAATCCCGCCAGATAAAAACACACCCACTGGTTCTGATGGCAAGTGGGCGATTTGCCGGTGGGTGGCGTCAAAAAGCAAGGTTTGCAGTTGCGCCGCCGCCGATTCCTCATCCTGCAATAGTGCTGGCGCTTCCCGCCACTCCCGCAGTCTTTCCGTGCGGATATCTCCCTCGTTTCTGCCAAAAAACCTCACTTCTGTTCCCGCCGGCACCGCAAAAATACCCGCCACCGGCGACAGGGGTGTCGGCACATAGGAAAAACAGCTGTATCCGTACAAAGCCGGTACGCTAATTTGCGGGCTTTCAATCACCGGCAGCAACAGTTGCAGGCGAGAAGCAAACCAGATCGTCTCTCCCAATCGAGTCCAATAAAGAGGCGCACGCCCAAACGGTTCCCGCCCCAAAATCAGGCACTCTCCGAACATTTTAACCCAAGCTTCCGGCGTTTCAGGCAATCCCGCCGCACTCACAGAGGCGATTGTGACTTCTTGTTGGTAGTTTCGACTTAAGTCCTCACTACAAACTTGGGTGCCGGTGTGAGCCACACCCCAAATACAATCATTTTGTTTATCGTCGTTACTGGATTGCCGGTTGAACCGCTTAGCCTTAAAATTAGCGCAGCGTGAGACAATAGTGTTCATAAGTTGTAGCTGCCATTCTCGTTGAGAACACCAGCCCCAATAGCCGACAAAATCATAAGGTTTCGAGACAACTACAGCCATCGCAATTTGTTCATAAATTATCTTATTTTTGGCGTAGCACAGGCGTCTCGCCTGTGCACCTGCAAATTCAGGCGTCAGGGGACAGGCGGGACGCCTGTCCTACAAATTCAGACGTAGCACAGGCGTCTCGCCTGTGCTGTTTTTTATTATTTAACCACAAAAGAACTCGTACTGAGAATTCGCCCATCCAAAGACATCCGCACCTGCCAAGTGCCGGCAGCCGAATTTGGGCCAAACTGGGAGTAGCAAAAAGTGGGCCAAACAGCTTTGTCAATCTGGCGAGTTTGATAGCGGTTTTGATGAGCAACTGTGCCACTCGGATCGATCCAATCGCAGGAGAGAGAGAGTTTTTCCCCCACCGGCGCTTCCTTGAGAGTAACGCGGTAGAAAACCTTTGAACCCGATTGCCGGTTAACCTCAGTCAGATTGCCCTCACTATCCCGATCTAGCGTAATGCGACTCTCATAGGTGGACACGCGAGCGAACCCTTGCTGCCGGTGCTGCGCCAACACAGTTGCAGTCGCAATCGCGCCTATCAAAGCAACAGTGACTCCCGCCACAATCCACCGTTTGCGCCGCTGCTGAACCGCCAGCGCTTCCCGCCTTTGGATTTGCACCAGCGCCTCATCCAGTAAATCCGGTGACAGATTCAGTTCTTGCAAAATATCCTGAACCTGTTGTCGATCCAGTTCAGCCTCCTGGCGCAGCGACAGCCGCTGCACTTCAGCAATAACTCGATCTAGCTGGGCTTGTGTCAATTTATCGTCCATACTTAACAGCGACCTCTGTTTTGCTTAACTTTATTCTATCTCTCGCTAGCCTCCACGGAAACTTGTAGCGTTCCCCCCAGGGGAACGCACCCCACTTACCTTAAACCATAATCGCCCAAAAAATCCCTGCCAAAACCGCAGCAGCTAGATGTTGTGACAGCAGCAATCGCACCGGACATCGAGCAATTTTTTGCGTCAGCACCACCGTCAAAAGCGCCGATAAAATCAGCGTCGCGCCCTGCAAAAACGAAATCACAGCGGGGTGAGCCACCAGCACCGGCAGCCCCTGTACAGCGCCGATATTCCCCACACCAAAAGTCGCCAAACTCACCGGCAGAATCCGTCCCGCTTCTCCCAACCCCAGCGGCAAATAGTGAGCGAGAGTTGCCCCCAGTACCAGCGGCAAATATCCATAAGCCAGCTCCACAAACGGGCGAGGCTTAATGCAGTTTTGAGTGCCAGCGCCCCACCTGTAAAACAGCTGCATCAAACCCCAGCCTGCAAAAGGGATGCCTGCAGGCAAAATCAAAGCCGCCAGAGAGAATCCCAAATGAGGCCAGAACTGGGTCAAATCCACCGACAATCCCAGCTTTGATTGTAACTCCGGCAGCCGGTGGAGAAACACCCCGCCCAGCAGCAGCAGCAGCAGCGCCACCTCAGAGGTGCGCGGCGTGTGAGTCGTCCACAGCTCAATTCCTGGCGGGCGCAAATTTACCTCCACTGAACGGTGCGGGCAAGCTTTCAAACAAGTCATGCAAAGCACGCAATCCTTGTTATCTTCCAGCTGTGCTGGGTGAGAGTACAGCGGACACCCTGCAGTCTCCAACCCCTCCCCTTTTTGCGGCCCGCCTTTGTAGCACTGATAGGTGGAGCATTCCGCGCTCGCAAGTGCCCTGCTGCGCCCGCAGCTCAGTCATGGAAAGCTTGGCAAACAGACCGTTCATCCCCCCAATGGGGCAGAGATACCGGCACCAAAACCTCCGCTCAAAAATGGCAGAACAAATCATCGCGCCGGCTGTTATTAATAATAGCAAACAAGCGGAAAGGTAGGCAGTATTTTCTAAGTTCCAGAGTTCTTCCCACAAGAAAATTAGGGCAAATAGCCCAAACAGAAACCATCCGCCCCACTTCTGGGCCTCCTGTCGCGGCCACCGCTTCAGCGGGCGCGGCCACAGCCACAGGGAAAGCTTCTGCGTCACCTCGCCATAAATCATAAACGGGCAGACGGCGCACCACAGCCGCCCCACAAAAGGAAAGCCCAGCAGAACCAGTGGCCACCACCAAGCCCAGAACAGGTTTAAGGCAAAATTTTCAGCGCCAGTCTGGGGGCCCAAAAATAAAACTGCCACCACGATGGCAAACAATGGCAAGTTAAACCAGTAGTTCAGCCGGTCTGGCCACCAAGGACTGCGCAAAAACCGCCGCAATCCGGGATAGGCGTTTAAGAGGTTGACGCGGAATTGCTTTTTCTTGCTCTGAGAGGGCCAGAGGATTTCTTCCGTCAGCTCTTTTGCGCCGGCAGACTGCACCAGCGCTCGCTCCACCAGACTCTCCAACTCTCTGATGTTGCCGGGGAAATCATACGCTTGCAGCCGGCGCAGCGCTTCTGGCGTCAGTTTGGGTTTGGCCATGCCCTGGGCCCGGCAGTACAGGCTCGTGTAATATTCCACTTGGGCGGCGATGTCCGCTTTGCGCACCCGCAGCGGCGGCACTTTAATTGCATGGCCGGCCAGTCGCTCAATATCGGGAAGTGTTTTCTCGGAAACCATGATAATCCGCGCCCGACAAACGCTCGATTTGCCGGAGTCTTCCCCCACTGGCGTAAAGGTGCTATTTTGCAGCAATTGAGCGATTTGCGGCACCAGTTCTGGCGGGAGTTCTTGGATGTTGTTGAGAATCACCGTTCCTTCCCCCAGCCATTCCAGCAGCCCCGGTTTGCCGCCGGCGCGACCGAAAAGTTCGCTAGCCTGGAGTTGGCCGCAGTTGACTTTGATTGCCGGCTCTCGCCGGGAAGGGGAACTGAAGTGAATCAGAGCCGCGATGTTGTCTTTTTCCAGTCCCGGCTCCCCAAAAATCAGCACCGGCTGCCGGTCGGAATCCGCCTGTTTAATTTGCTGGCGCAGCCGCACCGCATAGCGGCTCTTTCCCACAATCCCGCGTTTCGCCCGGGTTACTAAATAGGGGCGCAAGATAGCTTGGCGCTCTTGCTCGTAACTCAGTTGCTCCGACAGCTGAACCAGCTCAGCAGCCAGCTGCTGCGAGAAGGCTTGCCTGAGTGAGGGGTATTGGGCCACTATTTGCAGAAAGCTGCCGGCAGGGATAAACCACAGCCGGCACTCACTCGAGGCAGGCGTTGGTTCTCTGCGCCAGCTGTCCGAACAGCAGCTCGAGGCAGGTGAATGGTGGCTCCGGGGAGCAAACGAGCGCGCCCATACTGAACCCGTCTGGTTGGTGCGGTCGCCTTCCAGCCGCCCTTCTCTTAGAATATAGAGGCCAGCCGGTGGCGTGTCTTCCACGATCGAGCGCGAACCAGCTGGAATCACCTGTTCTTCCAGGACTTGCGCCAGGGCGTTTAAGGCCGGTTCAGAAAGAATGCCCAGGGCTGTTCGCTCCCGCAGCCATATCACCGCGTCTGTGGATTTCATCTTTAACTTTTACATAACTTGTTCTTTACACTATAGAGCTAAACTTAAAACGCTAAATTTATTAGTAGGGTGTGTTGCGCTAAGAGCGCAACGCACCTTCCCATCCGAGTTGCTGAAAATAACGGCAGCATCAACAAACGTAAATTAATATGAACACCTCTTAATCCTTTCAACTCCTGCCAAATCAAGATTTCTCCCGCACGCATCCCGGTGCAGTAAATATACCGAACGCTCTAGCTCATGGGGGCAGTTTTTTCTCTCTCCCTCTCCTAAAGATAGCCATATTTTTGGCAAAGAGGGACGCTCCCGACCTCCCTCACTCCCACCCCCCTCGCTCCAGAAGCGAGCGGAAAGAAACTTCAGCAAACTCCGGATGATTACTTTGTAAGCAGGCCGGTATTTGGCAAAAGCTGAAAACTGGTTAGATTATGAATTGTAGCAGGTTTCGCTCAATTTCAAATCTAAAAACTAAAATCGAGATCAGATGTTAGACCTTGCCGATCTGTGGGTGCCCCTAGCGCTCTTGGGTTGGATTGTCCTGGCTGCGATATTCTTTAGCAGCCCCTAGTAGGGGCGGGTTATGCCAGAAAGATTTGCCGCACAGCAAAGAACACTGCTAAACCCGCCCCTCACCCTGCGGGGAACCGTAGGGGCCGCCCCCCGTAGCCGCCCCCCGTGGCCGCCCCCCGTGGCCGCCTGGTGCCGGTGGGAACACCCCCTCGTCAGGTAAAAATGCCAAACTGCTAAAGTGCTAGAAGGCAACAGGCTGACACAACAGCGCCCGAAAAATTCGGGGCCGTGAATTATGAAATCCAATGTCCTGAAAGGACGCCGCAAAAGCGAACGTCCCTCTGTAGAAAACTTAGCTATTAGAATCGTCTTTCTATATGCCTCGCTCAGCAGCCTCTGGATGCTGTTTTCCGACCGGCTGCTAGCCGCACAGAGCTACGATTTAACCGGGCTAGCCTGGCCGGTCGCCGTTCAATGCTGGGGGTTTGTCTTAGTCACTAGCGGACTGCTCTATCTCCTGATGCGCCGGTGCGTGCGAGTTCAGCAGGAAAACTGCGGCGTGCTGCAGTCTGTGATAGAAAGCACAACAGATGCCATTTTTGTCAAGAATCTTCAGGGTCGCTATTTGACAGTGAATAGCGCCGGTGCCAGCCTGCTCGGCAAGTCGGTGGAAGAAGTGCTGGGGCGTGACGACACAGAATTCTTTCCGCCGGAAACCGCACGAGAAATCGTGGATTCCGACCGGAGAGTCATCGCATTAAGTGAAACTAAAACCTACGAAGAGTGCGCCACACTCAAGACGAGCGGGCGAACATTTCTCACCACTAAAAGCGCCTGTCGCAACCCTCAAGGCAACGTCATTGGCGTGATTGGCAGAGCGCACGAGATTACCGATCGCTTACAGGCAGAGCAGGCATTGCGGGAAACCGATCATAAACTGCAGGCGCTGATTCAAGCCGCGCCGGTTGCCATAAACATCCTCGATTTGCAGGGGAAAGTTCAGCTGTGGAATCCAGCTGCAGAGAGGATTTTTGGCCTTAGCGAGCCAGAAGTCAAAGGACGCCCTCTTCCTGTAGTTCCCGAAGACAAACTCGACGAGCTGCGAGGGGTGCTGGAGACTGTGTTCCAGGGGGAGGCTGTCACGGGGTGGGAAACGCAGCGCCGGCGGAAAGACGGCACCCTGATTGACGTCAGTATCTCCACCGCACCGCTGCGCGACGCCAAAGGCAAGATTGCCGGCGCAATGGGTATCATTGCTGAGATAACCGAGCGCAAAACCCTGGAGCGGGAGCGCGAGCGGCTGATCGAGCAACTCAAGCGAGAAACCGAAGACCTCGCTGCCCTCAGCGCGGTAACCGCCAACGGAATCAGCACCCTGAATCTCGAAGAACTGCTCGAGGTGCTGCTCGGGCGAATTCTAGAGGTAATGCGGGCTGACTTTGCGGCGATCCTGTTGAAGGAAGATCGCCATTTGTACCTGAGGGCCTGCGCTGGGCTGGAAGGAAGCGCGGCGAGCAGTTGCCCCTACGACGGCCCTGTTAAGATCGGGCAGGGGTTCGCCGGCACGATTGCCGCACTCGAGCAGCCGCTCTATATAGAGGACGCCCAAACTGACCCGATCGCCAGCACTGAATTCATCAAACAGCTGGGCATTCGCAGCATGCTGGGCGTGCCGCTGAAGCGCAACAGCACCCTGCTGGGCGTCCTCCACATTGACTGGCACAGCATCCATCCCTGTAGCTCGCGCCAGACACACCTGCTGGAAATCACCGCAGAGCGGTGCGCGATGGCAATTCTCAACGCCCAGCTGTTTGAAAAGACCAAACAGCTGCAAGAGCACCATTCGCTGCAAATTGACCGCATGCCGGTTGGCTGCATTGTTCACGATTCGCAGTTTCGCATTACCGATTGGAATCCTGCTGCAGAAAGAATTTTTGGTTTCACCAAGGCAGAAGTCCAAGGCACTGTCCCCGACCGGCTTGTTCCGGAAGCGGTTCGCCTCGATCTCGACAGCCTCAAGCAGCGGCTGAAGGAGGGGGATATGACGGCGCACAGCCTCAACGAGAACCTCACCAAAGATGGCCGCACCATTATCTGCGAGTGGCACAACACACCGCTCAAACAAGCCGATGGCACAGTCACAGGAGTGCTTTCAATGGTGGCAGAGGTCACCGACCGCGTGCGGGCGATTGAGCAGCTGCGGGAGAGCGAAGAGCGGTTTCGCACGATGGCTGACAGCGCACCGATGCTGTTGTGGCTGTCAGATTCAGATGGGCTGTGCACTTTTTTCAACCAGACTTGGCTGAAGTTTACAGGACGCACTCTCGAGCAAGAAATCGGCAATGGCTGGGTGGAAGGCGTGCATCCAGAAGATGTGCGGCGCTGCTTGCAGACCTACAGGTCGGCGTTTCAGGCGCGAGAGAGCTTCCAGATGGAATACCGGCTCAGGCGAGCTGATGGGGAGTATCGCTGGATTTTGGATGCCGGCACGCCGCGCTTTACCCCCGGTGGCAATTTTGTCGGATACATTGGCTGCGCCATAGACATCACGGACCGCAAGCGGGCGGAAGAGGCGGTGCGCGAAAGTGAGGCGCGATACCGCCACCTGATCGAAAGCACCATAGAAGGGGTTTGGGTTGTGGATGCGGAAGGCAAAACGGTTTTTGTCAACCGGCAGATGGCAGAAATGCTGGGCTACACCCCAGAGGAAATGCAAGGGCAGCCACTGCTGGCGTTCTTGGACGAGGAATCGCTTCCCCTGGCCACAGCCTGCTCCTCGCGCCGCCGGCAAGGCATCCCGGAGCGTCAGGATTTCAAATTCCGCCGCAAAGATGCGACAGAGCTGTGGGCAATTGTCTCTACCAATCCCATCTTCGATGCAGCTGGCAACTGCGCCGGCGCTCTGAGCGCCATCACTGACATCACAGAGCGCAAGCGAGTTGAGGAGAAACTGCAATATTATGCCTTCTACGATCCGCTGACTGGGCTGCCCAACCGCGCCCTGTTCCTGGCTCGCGCCGGAGAGCTGATTTCGCGTGCCTCCCTGGGCGAGGCGGGTTTATTTGCCGTACTGTTTCTCGATTTGGAGCGGTTCGGGATTGTTAAGTACAGCCTGGGACACCTGGTTGCCGACAAATTGCTGATTGCCACCGCCCGCCGGCTGGAGGGGTGCCTGCGCCCCACAGATACTGCCGCCCGAGTCGGATCGGACGAATTTGCCATTCTGCTGGCGGATATTCAGGACGTTTCGCAGGCTCTGAGCATCGCCGAGCGAATTTACCAGCAGCTGGCGTTGCCGTTTGACCTCGATGGGCGTGAGGTGTTCTCCACCACCAGTATCGGCATTGCCCTGAGCTGGAGAGACGAGCATCTTGAACAGACGCAATCCATCGCCTCTTGTAGAGACGCGATTTATCGCGTCTCGAATCGCGTCTCGAATCGCGTCTCGAATCGCGTCTCGAATCGCGTCTCGATCCAGGAAAATCCCCACTCCCAACTGCCCACTCTTATTTATCACCAGCCAGAGGACATCCTGCGCGACGCCGACACGGCTATGCACGACGCTAAAGTGCACAGCCAAGCGCACTGCGCTGTCTTCCACCCAGCCATGCACGACGGTGCCCTGACGCGCTTGCAGCTGGAAAGCGACCTGCAGCGGGCGATTCAGCGCCGGCAGTTTCAGGTCTTTTACCAGCCGATCGTCTCGCTCGCTACCCTTCGGATTGCCGGTTTTGAAGCCCTGGTGCGCTGGGAACACCCTTCGCGGGGGATGGTTTCCCCGGGAGAGTTTATCCCCTTGGCAGAGGAAACTGGGCTGATTACCTTCATCGATCGCTGGGTGCTGCGGGAGGCTTGCCGGCAGCTGGGCGTCTGGCAAAAGGCATTTCCTGCAGCTCAGCCTTTGATGATGAGCGTGAATCTGTCTGGCGTCCAGTTGGGGCAGCTGGGGATGATTGAGCGGCTTGACCAAATTCTGCGGGAGACGGGTATAAATCAAGGCAGTTTGAAGCTGGAGATCACCGAAAGCGCCTTCATGGAAAATACCGCCGCTGAGATAGGCATGCTGGAGCTGCTGAAAGCCCTGGGGATTCAACTGTCGATTGATGACTTTGGCACCGGCTACTCTTCTCTTGCGCGATTGCACCAGCTGCCGGTGGATACTTTGAAGATTGACCGCTCTTTTGTCAGTCGTATGACTGCGGATGGCGACAACTCAGAGATTGTCCACACTATTGTCAGGCTGGCTCACAATCTGGGCATGGATGCCGTCGCCGAAGGCGTGGAAACGCCCCAGCAGCTGGAGATCCTCCGGACGCTGCAGTGCGAATACGGGCAGGGATATTTTTTCTCCAAGCCGGTGGACAGCGACGCCGCTCGGGCGTTGCTGCTGTCGGAAAGATTCCCGAACCAGAACAATTAAACCTTGGGCATTGGGGCACCGAGCGTCTGGCATTGGGCATTGGGGCTTGACTTTCCTGGGCGATTTTTTGTCTCCCAATGGTACACATTTCTTTCTTCCGGAAGAAAGCATATATACAAAACCCGTCTAAACCCGGGTATTTGTAAAAACCATTCTGTCGTAAACTGTTAAAGTTTACTCCCGTAGCTGGCCATTGGTACGGTTTCATGGGGGATGGGTACGGTGTTGATTGGCCATTGGGCGTCTGGCATTGGGCATTGGGGCTTGACTTTTCTGGGCGATTTTTTGTCTCCCAATGGTACACATTTCTTTCTTCCGGAAGAAAGCA
>CAZJNL010000103.1:0-9907 GCA_964546515.1 uncultured Oscillatoria sp. | reverse complement strand
GCCCCTACATGGGAATGTGCCTTATAGGGGCGGGGCAAGCTCGAAATCTTTGAGATAAAACCCGCATCTATATAAACCCACCCCACCCCACCGGCATCCCCGATTGCCAAAGGTGCTGTCGGGGCGGGTTTATCTGGGATATCTGTGGGAGACAAAGGTTATTTGAGAACCCGCCCCTACATGGGAATGTGCCTTCAATCACCCGCCTCCCTATCTTCCTTAGCCAAAAAATCCTTAAGAGACACACTCAGCGGTTTAGGGCGAGACAATTTGACGGATTGCTGCACTGGTAACTGGGAGTACCCCCCGGTAAAAGCGCCCCAAAAACCTTATTCAATTCCTCATAAGGATCGGCACCCACCTGCAGAGTCAAAACCAAGTGACAGCTGTCGCCGCCCAGTTTTGTTTTCGCACAAATAACCCATTGCTTCTTCGTATTTGGATCGGCGCGATAAGTCAATTCCGTCAAACCTTCCTCGCGCAACTTCTCCATGCGATCCGCAATTTCCAGACAGCGCCTCTGTGGCGTATAACCGCCCCCAAGAGTATTAATCATCCTCAACCAAGGTTTCGTCTCACTGTCGTGCCGGTACATAACCGTGTACACATCCCCGCCTCGTTCGGAATCCGCTTGGATAGCGCAAGAAAACCGGCTCTTAGGGCTAACCAGAAAAGTTTCTTTAACCCAAAAGGAAAGGAGAGTCAATATTACGAGTCCAATAAGCATCCCCATGTAGAAAATCTTCCTTTCCTGCGGATCTGGATTTTGCGGATAAGTAGGTGCCATTTTCCCAAATCTGAGCTTACTAAGTTAAACGGCGGTAGAGGCGGGTTCACCCAAAACCTGTGCGGCACAGCCCTAACCCTAAAAAACCCGCCCCTCACCCGTCTCTAACCCCTCACCAAGCAAAGTTCGCAGTTGGGCTGAAGCCCAAAAGTTCGTAGTTGGGCTTCAGCCCAAAACCGACCTTATATGTCGGCACGGATTCCCATGATAATAGAATAACACAAGCCGGTGCTACTGTCAACGGTTTGGAGAAAATTTTTTTGCGGTGGGCGAATCGATTTCAGAGGCGAGATGCCGGTGGGATTCGCACAGCCTGATCGGGAGCCGGTGGATAAAATCAACGTATACCCCCAAAGTTCGCAGTAGGGCTTCAGCCCAAAGTTCGCAGTAGGGCTTCAGCCCAAAATTCGCAGTAGGGCTTCAGCCCAAAGTGGAATCTCCTTTCCGACATTCCCAACGAGAGAAACGGGATGCTCTCCATAAAATCGACGTAGCACAGGCGTCTCGCCTGTGCGCAATGGCCCAAATAATGACCTTATATGTCGGCACGGATTCCCATGATAATAGAATAACACAAGCCGGTGCTACTGTCAACGGTTTGGAGAAAATTTTTTTGCGGTGGGCGAATCGATTTCAGAGGCGAGATGCCGGTGGGATTCGCACAGCCTGATCGGGAGCCGGTGGATAAAATCAACGTATACCCCCAAAGTTCGCAGTAGGGCTTCAGCCCAAAGTTCGCAGTAGGGCTTCAGCCCAAAATTCGCAGTAGGGCTTCAGCCCAAAGTGGAATCTCCTTTCCGACATTCCCAACGAGAGAAACGGGATGCTCTCCATAAAATCGACGTAGCACAGGCGTCTCGCCTGTGCGCAATGGCCCAAATAATGACCTTATATGTCGGCACAGATTCCCACGATAATAGAATAACACACCCCCGCGCAACTGTCAACAGTTTTGAGAAAAATTTTTGCCACCGGCAAATCAATTTCAGAGGCGAGATGCCGGTGGGATTGGCAAGCCGAAATTGGAGGCGGAGCCTCCAAGCAGGCGTTACGATAAAGATAGACGTAGCACAGGCGTCTCGCCTGTGCTTAAACTCCTACAACCGGCAGCCGGTTTGGGCTTCGTCGCTCAACTCCAGAGTGTCGCCCAACTGCGAGCCGGTGTGATAAGCTGCCAGCAAAACTTGACTCGTTTTCCCCCAGCCAATCGCGCCGGTGGAGTCAATCCCGATCGCTCCAAAATCCCGGCGGTTCTTCTCAGCTTCCGCGAAAGAACGCTTAAAAGCCTCCTCCAAAGAAAAACCGTCCGTTACCCGCACCACAATCCGCGCCGCCAGACACTCATCAATGATGTCCTCCCCGATGCCGGTGCAGCTAATAGCAGCGTGAGAAGTCGCGTAATTCCCCGCCGGCATAGCCGAATCGCTGACGCGCCCGATGCGCTCAAACCCCTTACCGCCGGTAGAAGTTCCTGCAGCCAAACGCCCCTGAATATCCAGCGCCACCACCCCAATTGTGCCGCGCCCCGGTTCCCCAACCGGATCATTTTCAGCCACCACCCCAGCAGCTTCCCGGACAAAATTCTCCTGACGCTCTTGCATCCACTCTTGCAAGCGGTTATCCGTCAGCGGATTGTAAATAGGAACCTGCAACTCCCGCAACAATTCCGCAGAACCGTAATCCGAAAGCACCCGATCTGGAGAAGTTTGCAAAGCGCACGCCAAGTCAATCGGGTGCTGGACTCGCGACACATTAATCACCCCGCTAAACCGCTGAGCGGAACCGTCCATAAGCGAAGCGCTCATGCGGATTTGCCCATCTGACTGCAGAACAGAACCCGTTCCCGCATTGAAGCGCGGATCGTCCTCCAGCAAATGGCAACCCCGAATAGCAGCTTCCCGGGCACTTGCACCGGCAAGCAGTAGAGTGTAAACTTCTTCCAATACCTTGTAGAGAGACTTGCGAACTGCCTCAACCCCGCCTTTCCCCTGGAGAGAACTGCCGGCTCCACCGTGGATAATAAGCTTGGGTTGTATTTGCCCAGCTGTCATGACTTAAACCTCTTGAACAAAATGCGTTGAAAATATGCTCTGGGCGTAGCACAGACGTCTCGCCCGTGCACCTCAAGGCGTAGCACAGACGTCTCGCCCGTGCACCCTGTGCCGGTTAATTGAGACAGGCGTCTCGCCTGTCCTACAATTGAGAGACGGGTCACGCCTGCGACCGGCGGCGACGACAGCGTTCAGAGCAATACTTCACATCATCCCAGCAAGCGGCCCATTTTTTACGCCAGGTAAAAGGACGCTGGCAAACAGGGCACATTTTCGTGGGCAAGTCAGATTTAGAGCGCTGGCGTGCCATGCTAATTTAGCAATAAATTGTCCCTTCAATTTTACGCAAAAGGGGGCCGGCAAGGGGTGCCCCTAGAGGTGGGGGAGCAGGCTCGGCTGCTAAAGCGGTAAAATAAAATAACATAAAAACTTGTTTTTGTCAAGGGGTAAGCGCGAAAATAGATGACAGAGGCGGCATTAGAAACAGTGCGAATTGTCTTAGTAGAACCGGCGGGCCCGCTAAACGTGGGTGCGACAGCGCGGGTGATGAAGAACATGGGGCTGCACCAGCTCGTGTTAGTCAGTCCGCACTGCGATCACCTTGGAGTTGACGCCCGGAAAATGGCAGTGCACGCTGCGGATATCTTGCAAGCTGCCGAGGTAGTGGACAGTTTGCCGGCAGCCCTGCAAGGGTGCCAGCGGGCAATGGCCACCACCGGTCGGGAGCGCTCCTCACCGGCACCCCTAGAAGCCCCCCGCGACAGCCTATCCTGGTTACTAGAAGCGCCCGCCGCCTTAATTTTCGGCCCAGAAGACCGGGGGTTGAGTAACGAGGAATTAAAATACGCTCAGCGATTCATCCGCATTCGCGCCAGTGACGCCTATCCCTCCCTGAATCTGGCTCAGGCAGTGGCCATTTGCTGCTACGAGCTGTATCAGTTATCTTGTAGAGACGCGATTTATCGCGTCTCAAGCCGGGAAGCAGGGCAGAATCTGCAGGAACGCCAAATCCACCGTGCGCCCCCCACCCCCACTGCCCCCCTAGACCTTCTAGAGGCATACTACCAGCATCTGGAAGCGCTCCTGCTCAAAATCGGCTATCTCTATCCCCACACAGCGGCGAGTCGGATGGAAAAATTCCGGCGACTGTTCAACCGCGCCCAGCTTTCCGCCTCAGAGGTGGCCATGCTGCGGGGGATTCTCGCGCAAGTTGAGTGGGTCTTAAGCCTGCAGCGGTTCCCTGATGATACGCTAAAAGCATCTGGCGATTCTCCAGCCGGCACCCGCGACTGTCCCCCTCCCGCGCCAGAGCCACCCGCTCCGCACCGGAATGCTTGACAGACGCCCATCCGTTTAAAAAAATAGAATTGCGCCAGTGAACCGCTCACACTCTCCTGTGCTGTGGAAACATAAAGTATGAAAGATTCTGGATGAATTAAGAATTGATTCCGCTCTCAGCAGCGCCTCCACAGCGGCGGTCGATATTTACACTTGGCTTTTACCTAGAAAAAGTACCTAGAACGGCGCGGGAAAGTGTTAAACCATTGTTAAATGTGATTGGGGTGTGGGAATTAGGCACAGTATGGGTGGCCGGTGGGGACGGACTGTAAACTAAAGCCGTGGGAGAAACATCCTGAATTTTAGATACTATTCTCGGTGAATCTTTAGAAAAAAAGCCGTCAAAAGGCGGCGTTGCCTGCATATAAAAACCCTGCAAATCGCGAAATATAAAGGAGTTCGGTGTGGCTCAGAGAACCCCCATTCAGAGAATTTTGTCGGCAGTACCCTCAAAGCCTAAGTCTGGCGAGACGCCAAAGGAGCCGCCTTCTGAAAGCGCGTCAAGCCCGCCGGTAGCTCTGTCCCGCCGCCGGGAGCGCCCGCCTGGGCAAAGGAACCGGCAGAGCTCCCAGCAGCCCCAACAGCCGCCACAAGTCAGGCAGCCTGTAGATCGAACCACCCCCTCGGCATCTGAGTTACCCTTCCCCGATAGGGCCAATCGTCGCAGCAGGCGTCAGCAGGCGTCGCCACCCCAATCCGGACGCCGCCCCGCTCAGCCGGAAATGTTCAACCTGCGGCAGTTCCCACTAGGCAATGCCTCCGACTCCAGTTTCAAGACGCCGAACGGCACCCCCAACGCCGGAGCGCAGGCGAGCAGGTCAAGGGTGTTGCCCCTCGGACAGCGCCTGGAGCGCTCCGAAAATGTGCCGGTCAGCCTCCAGCCAGAAAACCCAACTGCAGCCAGCCGCCGGGGCAGAGGTATGGCCCGCCAAAATGCCGGCAGCCGCCCACCCGCTCAACTCAACGCTCAAAACCCTGTCTCCCAAGCTTCCAGAGCGCCCAGAAAAGGAGCGGCTCGCCGGCAGCAGAAATCCACCTCCCCGCTGGTGTACGGTTTGCGCCTGCTGATTCTGGGGGTGGGAATTGGAGTGATTGCCGGCACGCTCCTGTCCATGTTCGATCCAGCCAGCCGCTATCCGGCGACAGTTTCTGGCCCCGAGAACAGCCAGCCCCAGCAGGAAGCGGCTAAAGAAGCGAGCCAAGTAGCGGTGGCAACCGCCCAGCCGGCGTTGCAGCTGACAGCGGAACTGACCGATTTGAAAACGCAGCTGCAAGCTTTGGCAGCGGAAAATGCCGATCTGGCACCGGCAGCCTTTTTCGTGGATCTCGATACCGGCGCTTATATGGATCTGAATGGCTCGCAAGCCTTACCAGCTGCCAGTACGATTAAGGTGCCGATTCTGATAGCCTTCTTCCAGGATGTCGATGCCGGTAAAATCAGCCTCGAAGATCCCCTGACACTGCGGCAAGAGGATATCGCTGAAGGCTCCGGCAACATGCAGTACGACAATCCAGGCAAAAGTTACACAGCCCTGGAGACTGCCACCAAGATGATTACGATCAGCGACAACACCGCCACCAACATGCTGATCGAGCGCTTGGGTGGCGCTGAAGCCCTCAACCAGCGATTTGCCTCTTGGGGCTTGACAGAAACGGCAATTCACAATAAACTACCCGATTTAGAAGGAACAAACACCACCAGTCCCAAAGACTTGGGGAATTTGATGGCGCAGGTGAGTCAAGGGCAGTTAGTGTCGCTGCGCAACCGGGATCGCTTGCTGGGGATTATGCAGCGTACCGAGAATAATACCTTGCTGCCAAAAGGACTGGGAGAAGGTGCCACCATTGCCCACAAAACCGGCACTATTGACTCTGTGCTCGCTGACGCCGGCATCGTGGATCTGCCCACCGGCAAGCGCTACATTGCCGCTGTCATGGTTAAGCGCCCCAACAATGACGAACGCGCCGATGAGCTGATCCGCCAGTTTTCCAGCAAGGTTTACCAGTATTTCAGCAATCCTGGAGGGAAGTCATAGCCTTGCGCCCCTAACCCCCTAACCCCCGCCCGCCGGTGTAGCACAGGCGTCGAGCCTGTGTCCAGCGTCTTGCGGGGGTTTTTGGGACAGGCGGGACGCCTGGACTACGTCTTGCGGGGGGATTCGGAACGCTCTCACGCCGCGCTAGCTGCTACCGCCATTTCCTCGAGCGTCTGCCAAACTTGCTGCAACACCGGCTCGAGCCCTATCCGCGCCACAGCAGAAATTAGGAAAACAGGGGCTTGACTTATTTGCTCAATTGTGCTTCGTATCTTCTCCACATCATCACTCTCTATATCCACCGCATCGATTTTATTGAGGGCGACGATTTGAGGGCGCTCAGCCAGCCCCCGCCCGTAAGCGCCCAACTCATCCTGAATCGTCTGGTAATCAGCAATAGGATCGTCGCTGGTGACATCAACCAGGTGCAGCAGCAGGCGTGTGCGCTCAATGTGGCGCAGAAACTCGTGTCCCAGACCGGCACCCGAATGAGCGCCAGCAATCAGCCCCGGGATATCAGCAAAAACCGTGCCGTCGCCGCTGGGTTTGCGCACCACCCCCAAATTCGGCACTAATGTGGTAAAGGGGTAGTCCGCAATTTTTGGTCGCGCCGCCGAGAGAACCGAAATCAGCGTCGATTTGCCGGCATTGGGTTTGCCAATAATCCCCACCTCCGCCAGCAGTTTTAGTTCCAGGCGCAACCGCCGAGTTTCTCCGGGAAGTCCGGGGAGAGCGTACTCAGGGGCGCGGTTGCGATTGCTGAGGAAGTGTTTGTTGCCCAAACCGCCTTTCCCGCCTTTGGCCACACACAGAGTCTGGCCCGGTTCAACGAGATCGCCGAGAAGTTCGCCGGTATCCAGATCGCAGACAGTGGTGCCGCAGGGAACTTGGACAAGCCGGTCGTCACCGTTAGCGCCCGTGCGATTGTTTGGCCCGCCCCGCAGGCCATCATCCGCCTTGAACTGGTGGGAGTACATGAAGTCCAGCAACGTTTGCAGATTTGCAGACGCCTCCAGAATCACAGAGCCGCCCTTTCCGCCATTCCCACCGGCAGGTCCGCCCGCCGGCACATACTTTTCCCGCAAAAAGGCGACGAGCCCGTCACCGCCCTTGCCGGCTTGCACCTCAATTTCAGCTAAATCGATAAATTTCATAATTTTTACTTAGAAATCTGTAGCGTTTTTCATATCCGTGCGGTACATTTTTCGCTTTCCTTGCGCATCCGGGAGAAGGAGACGCGATTAATCGCATCTCTACAAGAGAATTGTACAGACGCGACATTCGGCGTTCCGCACACCCGTTTTTGACCTGCCATTTTTGAACCCGCTCTGTCACATCACAAATTGAAAACCGCTTTATTATTTTAAATAAGTAGGGGCGGGTTCAGATATTTATAAATCCGCCCCCATTGCGAACTTTTGCCGCAGCCGGCGAGCCGAAAGCCGACTTTCTTTACCGCCCGCTATCTTAAATATAGGGCGACACATCCTCACCGCACTTATCCGCCAAATAGGAGAGAGAGCGGAAGCGCAAACCAACCAGCTGGTCGTAGAGAGGATTCAGCTTGCACAGCGGGGGGATGTGCACGATTTTATGACCAAACAGCTGAATATCTCGCTCAAACGGGCACTGCGACGGAATCATTTTGCACAAAAATCTCGCCAGCCTGGGGTCTTGGATTTCCAGACCGTCTAGCCAGTGCCGCACGGGTTGGAGTGGGTCGATGTGCGGTTTTTTTGGTGCCGGTTGTGCCACCGGCACCAGTTGAGCCACACTTCCTTTGTCTGAATCTTTGTCCTCAACTTCCACGCGAGCGCACAGGGTGTAGCGCAGCGCCTCCAGCGCTTCCACTTTCACTCCTAACGCTTCACAAAACTGATGCAATTTTTCATCTTCGGTGTCCGAATAGACCCCATCCGCTACAGCCACCATCACCGCTGTTCTCAAGAAATTCTCGCGCGTGCGCCGGTCAGAGCCCAAACCGGCAGCTAACTCCTCACTAGAAATCTGTTCCAACGACCCCAAATCCGCTTGGGGGGCTAATTCTTTCTGAGTCAGCTCTGCAATCAAGACCCGCTCTTCTGGATCGAAGTGTCCGTCTGCCCAAGCGATGGTTAGCAATCCGCGCAGCCAGACAGAAATTTGCTCGGTCGTCAGGGGAGATTGAACTACACCAGTCATGAGAATTCTACCTGTTGAGTGTCTGCTATTTCAAAAAAATAGAAAACTTTCCCGCGTTTTTGTTTGGGGGTTTTCCCCCACTGGGAGAACTGCATCCCCCGCGCCAGCGACTTTAACGAGCCGCCCGCCAAATTTTTTCTTATTTTACCATTTCCACCCCTCTTACTCTCTCTTCTTTCTTCTTGGCGCTCTTGGCGTCTTGGCGGTTCATTATTAAGAGATCTTCACCTGCTGTAAACTGAGATACTCAGCCCAGCGCACGAGGACAGCTCTGTGACCCCCCAAGAGTTTTGTTTGTTGCTTATCTCGATTTTAACCAGCGCTGCGGGGCAATTTTTCCTGAAATCCGGCGCATTGAAGATCGGGAAATCCCACACCGGCAATTTAGCCAGCTTCCTGGCCAGCGCGATGGCCACCCCTGAACTGCTAGCTGGCCTCGCTTGCTACGGTTTGGGGGTATTCGCCTACATTTTGCTGCTCTCTCGCGTCAAACTCAGCGTTGCCGGGCCGGCGCTCGCCTCGGGCTACGTTTTTTCCGTTCTCCTGGGCTACTTCGCCTTTGGGGAAGCCATTCCCCTCAAGCGCGTCCTGGGTTTGGGCTTGATTGTCTTCGGGGTTATCTTAGTGCTGTGGAAAGACTGACAGTAAATTTTAACTTAAAAATTAAAAATTCAGGAATGGCTTCTTAAATTTTTAATTTTTAAGTGGGAATTTTAAAATCACTGGCGTCTGTACAGCAGCCATCGCAATTCCATCGGCGGTTCCCCACGGATTACAGGGAACAAATCCCGACCGGTGGCCCACTGGTTGAACCAGCCGGTGGGAGGCCAAGCTTCTGCCGGCAGGTGCTGGCGCTCATACTCAAACACCGATTCATCCGATAGCAGCTGCAGGGGCAAGCCCTCGGTGGCGGCGGCCAACTCGGCCCGGGTGAAAATGCTAGACCACGCCAGTTCAGACATCTCCCTAGTTAGCTGGTTTGGATCGTAATCCTCTGCAGCGAGAAATATGTTAAACAGTAACAGTCCGCCCGGACGGAGGGTGGCGCACATTTTAGCCAGCAACTGTTTCAATTGCTGAACACTGCGAAAATGAGAAACGACCTCGACGACGATGGCCAGTTTGTAGTGAGCCGGTGGCAGCTGAAGCTTGGCGTTGAGCACGTCACCTTGAGTCACCATCACCGGCAATCCCTCTATTTGCACAGCGGAAAGCAGTTGCTGGACAAATGCCGGCGCTAACTCGATGGCCTGAACCGGATGGCCCAGCCTTGCCAGGGGCAGCGTATTTCTGCCGGTGCCTGCTCCCACATCCAAAATCGCTGCGGTTTTCGGATCGCCCAGTTCAGCCGCCACTGCCATCACCTTGGCGTCGGGATGACTGCCAAATAAAGGCGGCTCTCGGGTCTGAGTCCACTTGTTGAACTGGTCTTCCAGTGAGGAAGTGAGAATCGAGACGCTCACAGACAAACGAACTGTGGGGAAGGAAGGGAAGTTTTCTGACTCGTAGCGAAC
>CAZJNL010000102.1:0-9944 GCA_964546515.1 uncultured Oscillatoria sp. | reverse complement strand
ACCTTAAAAATGTCCCCGTGGCGGTTTTCGTCCTGGCACCAGCTTTCAAAGTAGCGGAACAGTGGATAAAACTGATTCTCCGGATGTTTTTCCAGATGACGATAAATTATGATATAACGCCAGTAGCCAATCTTCTCCGACAGATAGACCGTGTAAATCACCCACTCGATCGGGAAGAAGGTATAGACCCGATTCTTAGTCAGGTAGCCCAGATCCATCGTACAGCCAAAATCGCTCATCGCTTTATTGAGGAATCCGGCATGGCGGGCTTCATCCCGTGCCATCAGGCTAAACATTTCCGCCAGGAGAGGGCTGCGATCCTTCAGTTTGCGCGAGAGTTCCTTAAACAGCAGAAAGCCGGAAAACTCGGACACGCACGAGCGCTCCAAGTAATCGATAAATGCCTGTCGGGCAACTCCTGTAACGCGATCCCAGGAGCCCTCGAACGCCTCATCCCGCACGAAGTGGTGCCGATTGTAATCGGCTCGCATTTCTGCCAGCATTGTCTGGAACTCAGTCTCCTGAGCAGACAAATCCAGCTTGGCTGTCGTTTCAAAGTCCGTTGTGTAAAACCGGGGGGTGAGGATGTTCTCTTTCAGGGCCTTCGTCGTGGCTTCCGATATCTGCAGAGTGGGCTTTGGCGGAGAATTAACCATAGCGTGCGTTCTTTATGACTCAATAGTGTTTAAGTTATACGGCTTGCCGCCGCTTGTCAATACCTGTCACCGAAAAAGTTTTACCGATTTTCTCTCAGCTGATGCTTGCGCGGGAGCGCCGAGTGTGGTATGGGCTGCGGCTTGCCGGCTTTCAAGAAACCGGGGTTCTTGCCTTTTTGCGGGCTTGCGGAGGTGTGCGAATCCCTTTCAGGGACTGAAATCCGAGGCACCGGCCCACCCGCGCCAGCCCTGGGGTGTCACACACTCTATATATATGGGAAGTCGGGCTCCCAGCCCAAGGCGGGACAAACCGCACCCCCCCAAATCCCCTCTCTAGGGGTGGGGTTCCACTGTCCCGCTGTCCAACCGGCAGCCGGAAGTATGGCAATGGACAGCTCAGTAATGGACAAGGCCGGAACGCTTGCTCTCAAAGACATTGGCACAGGCAAGATGCCTGTCCTGCGGGGTATATCCGTAGGTGGGAGTGCGCACTCCGCGCAGGCGGGCCGGCGGGCAGCAGTCTGGCCCAAACCTGCCGGTTCGCCCCACATCGGACTGAAACGGCTGAAAGACCTGATTTACCTGGATTTCAGCCATCGGAGAAAATTTTTCTCAAAAAGCTTGACACTTGTATAGCTATAAAGCTATAAATAGAGTGTGGGCAAACACGACCTTGCGTGCCACAGACCGCAAAGCATCGATCTCAAGGAGAGATGGTTGCAATGATAACTCCTGTAGCCAGAGCTACGGGTAACAACCTGCGGTTGCGTTTCCGCAACTGGATTGCCCGTACAGAAAATAGAGTGTGTATTGGTTGGTTTGGCGAGTCTAAATCACAACCTCACTGTACAGTATTTGTCTTCTTCTCTTTTTAGAAGACAATTTATTTAGATTAGCTCTCTCCCAGAACTAACCTTCATACCAAGTTTGAACGCTTTAAAAGCGAAGGAAGAATTGTGAAAATTGCTCTAGCCAGTCAAAACAAAAAATCTATCCCTGGACACACCGGCCACTGCCAAAAGTTTTGGATTTACGAAATCAACGGCACAGAAATTATCGACAATAAGCTGTTGGAACTGTCAGCGGAACAATCTTTCCATAATAGCCATGCAGACGCTCCCCATCCTTTAGATGACGTGCAAGTTTTAATTTGTGGGGGAATGGGCAAAAATTTGCGGCACCGCTTGGAAAAGAGAGGAATTGAAGCCGTTATTACCAAAGAAACTGATGTAGAAAAGGCAGTAGCTGCCTATCTTGATGGTTCTTTGGTGAGGGAAGAAGCTGAATGTCATGAACACGAACACGAAGAGGGGCATCAGCACCGCCACCAACACCGTCACCAGCATCATCCTCAACCACAAGTGTGAGGCTGACAGGAAAAGTTAAGACTGCCATTAACAACTCAGTCAGGTAATTCTTCAACGAGGTTAGCATGGCATCTGCATCTTCAGACACTAAACCAAGTGTTGTGAATTTATCCCCGCTGGAATTAACTCGATTATCTAACCCACCTTTGCTAATTGATGTCCGCAGTCAGTTAGAGTATGCCACAGGTCACGCTCCCAATGCCATAAATCTCAGTTTGCCTCGAATTTTGATGGGGAGAATTCCGTGGCTTCGCAAGTGGGTTTTACCGCAATGGTTTCGATATTTACCAAAAGAACAGCCGGTGGCTGTGATTTGTTTCACAGCCCACCGCAGTCCTATTGTTGCCAAATTTCTCATTCAAGAAGGCTTCCAGCAAGTTTTTAACATTACTGGTGGCATGGTGTAATGGCGGCATTTAAAACTAGAAATAGCTGCCAGTAAATCTTTCTTAATGCTTGAAACGTGGGGCAATATCCCCCACCTTTTTCCTGAGAATTTATCCCTTGACTTGGAACACAAATTAAAACCGTTTTTGCCAAAATATGGGGGTGGTACAGGACAGAAAGATAGCCTGAGAAGCGAGGCGTGTAAAAAGCTGTTTTTCCGGACTGTTAAGGGGTAAAGTCTTCGGTTGTCTTTACAGATGTGCGCAAATCGTTCATCAATCACTTGCTATGAATATCCGGCGCTTCCTAAGCTTAATCTCCATCCTAGTCCTGTCCTTTTTCCTCTGTTGGGGGGTATTCGAGACAGAAGCACAAGCGGGTGTGGCCGTTGTGGATGTTTACTTTTTCCATAGCGAAATCTGCCCCCACTGTGCGAGCCAAAAACCCCTGATGGAAAACATCGAGCGCTACAACGAGGATGTGGACGTACACTTCATTGAAGTCCGCCAATATCCCAACACTTGGCAGGCATTTCGAGAACGGTACAGCATTACTTCAGGAGCGGTTCCACGGACTTTTGTGGGAGACAAGTCTTTTATTGGCTACAGCGAGAGTGACGGTGCACTGGAGTACAATCCAGCCTACTCGGGGTATATCGGGTATCGCAACCAGATTATTCAGGCGATCTCAGATGCCATTGGCCACGAGGTTCATCTCCAGGCTACTGTTGAAAGTCCAGCGTTTCAATTCCCCTGGTGGATTCTCGGACTTCCCTTACTCTACCTGATGAGTTTCCCCCTCCTCCCACAGCAGCTATCGCAAGTGCAAGCGAAACGGTATTGGTTTGGGGGATTTCTCGCTATCTGTATCCTGAGTCTTTTTTTAGTAATTAATTTAACCCCGGATGTGGTCGTCCAGCAATTCGCTCGGGGACTTCCTTTTCCTCTGTTCGTTTCAGCCCTTGCCTTAGCAGATGGCTTTAATCCCTGTGCCTTCACCGTTCTGATGATTTTGCTCTCCTTACTGACTTATACCAAAAAACGACGGGATATGGCTTTAGTGGGAGGAACTTTTATCACAACATCAGCCGGAATGTATTTTATTTTCATTCTGATGATGATTGGGCTAGGTTCTATCTTACTGGAACAGTATGGCAAGCCCTTAATGCTAGTGTTGGGGACTGCTATCGCGCTCGCAGGTCTGATTAACATCAAAGATTATTTCTGGTTCAAACAAGGCGTTTCTCTCTCGCTGTCCACAGAACAGCAACTCCAAATTAGCAAGAAAGCCGGTCAAATTGTTCGCTCACTCAAAGCGTCGGGAGGAGAGCGCATGCGGTTTGGGGCTGCTCTTGGCGGAACGGTATTACTGGCAATATTTGTCAACCTTATCGAGCTGGGCTGTACCGCAATTTTGCCCGTCATCTATATGACTTCACTCGTCAATTACTGCGCCAATAATTCAGCTAGCGTCTGGCTGTGTTACATTTTCTGGACAGGAGTCTATGCCTTCATTTATGTCATTCCCTTGTTTCTCATATTAGGGAATTTCATCTACTCCTTCCAGTCATCTCGCTTTACAGAAACCCAGGGCAGAAGACTCAAATTGCTGGGAGGTATGTTCATGCTGTTTTTTGGATTGGTAATGATTTTCCAACCCACCCTGTTGATATTTGGGTAATCCGGATACTGCCCGCGATAGCCATGCTCCTCAAAGCTAAATTTTAGCAGGCAATGACCCGCAGTTTTACTATCGCTATTGCACCAGCAGGACAGGCATCTTGCCTGTCCTTGCCTGTCCTTAAAGGCAGGCGGGACACCTGCCCTAACGACGATATCATCTGCCCATGCCACGCCCTCTGCCACCTGGTTGCCCCATTCCAGAAGGGTTGCCGGTGCAGCGCTCAAAAGCTCTTAAGTGGTTATTTTGAGAGACATGGCGGAGTTGGGTAAAGGCAGCTCTCAGGTCAGGCTCCTTGATAAAGCCGAGAAAATTGTCGTACATTTTTACATTGGCAATTTCTGCTTCCACTCCCATTTGACAGGCAGCTAGCAAGGTGTCAGGAGCTGCGACTTTTCCAGCCAAGCTATCTTCTGGAATTGGCACCCCGTACTGACCGAACAAATTATTCCACAGCTGAACGTGCCGGTCTTCAGCTTGAACGATGTTGCTAAAAGGACGGACATTGCCAAACTTTTCTATGACCGCCGTATAAAAAGCTCTGGCTCGATATTCGTCGTTAATCGCTTCCACCATCGCTTGTTGCGTTCTTTCATCTGGTGGAGCGAGCGCAGCCGCATTAGTATTAACTGCAGTCGTTGCCAGCGTCACAGCGCACAAACCCGCCGCAGCATACCGATTGCAGTCAGACTTTTTACCCCTTCCAAAACGGTGCCGATTACGCACGGTTTTAACCTCCAAACTTAGCTCACATGTTCTGTTTTGATTGTAGCGCATCCTGAACTATTCGGCCACGCTAAAGTTCAACCGAGTTCCCACAGAGCAGCTCACACACTCCCCAGCAAAATTTTGCCAAAGATACGCCATCGCTGCCATGCCGGTGCAGTGGTTAGCGCCCAAAACCTTCACCTCATATTTGGCTAGCGCTCCCACAGTCGCCCGCAATCGATCGACACCGGCACACAACAGGTGCATCCCCCCAATAACCGCATGAAACTTTTTCTGGCCACTCAGTTCAGCGATATAATCTAAGGTATTGATAACTCCCGCATGAGCGCAACCCAAAACCACGACTACACCAGCCGGCGTCTCCAGAAATAAAGCTTGGTCATCCAGCAGAAGATCCGCTTGCGTTCCAGTCGGCGTTTGCCAAAACACCCCTCCCGTATCTTCTAAGATATGGTTTCGGGGAATGACACCAGTCAGGGAAACACCGGGAAAAATTTCTGTTGGCTTTTCTGTCCACACGAGCCGGCGCACGCGATTTTTTAGCGTTTCTTCTTCTTTGACGGGACAGCCAATTTCACCTCGCGGACTGTACTTTAATTTTAGGGCTGCCGGATGCAAAAATAAATCCGTTGGCTGGCATAGATCCAGCACCGCCATTAAACCGCCCGTGTGGTCATAGTGACCGTGACTGAGAGCGATCGCATCCAGATTTTCTAAAGAAACCCCTAGCTGTCTGGCATTGTGGAGCAAGGTTAAACCCTGGCCGGTATCAAACAACAGCCGCCGCCCGTCCGCTTCTATGAAATAAGACAGTCCGTGCTCTCCCAGCAGTCCCCTTCCCGAAGCCGTGTTCTCAACTAAAACAGTAATTTTGCAGGATTTGTTCACGGTTAGCTTTTCTCCGATTCAATATGGCCAATCTTAGCAGGCAATATAATTATAACTGATCGGGATTTTTCCGAAAAACTCTGTTTTTGGCCCTCCAGAGGAAACGCACTCTATCGTCCCGCCGTGCTTTTCAACAATTTGGTAGCTAATCGATAGCCCCAATCCTGTTCCTTTACCCACTGGCTTTGTGGTTAAAAATGGCTCGAATACTCGCGACTTAATCGATTCTGGGATTCCCCCCCCCATTATCGGCAATGCTAATGGCAACATGCTCCCCGTCTAAAACTTCAGTCACAATCCAAATGGCGGGCTTTTCATATAGCCCCCCTCCCTCGAACGAGCCTTGTTCTAACGCATCAATCGCATTCGACAGCAAGTTCAAAAATACTTGATTCATCTGACTCGCATAACACTCAACATCCGGGAGATTGCCGTATTTTTTAATCACCTGAATTGCCGGACGGTTGGGGTTAGCCTTGAGCCGGTGTTCCAAAATTAGCAAGGTACTGTCAAGCCCTTCATGGAGACTGACAGGTTTCATGTCCGCTTCATCCAAGCGCGAAAAGTTTCGCAAAGATCAGACGGCGAATTCGCTCCGCCCCTATTTTCATCGATTCCAAAATTTTGTGGCAATCTTGCTGGATAAATTCCAGGTCTATTTCCTTGGCTTTTGTTTCGATATTTTCAGGAAGATAGGGACAGTGTTCTTGATAAACTTGCAGCAGCTCAAGCAAATCAGCTGCGTACTCTTTCGCGTAAGTTATATTGCCGTAAATAAAGCTAATGGGATTGTTAATTTCGTGAGCGATGCCAGCTACCAGCTGTCCTAAACTGGACATTTTTTCCTGCTGCACCAGTTGCGCTTGAGTTTGTTTCAACTTCCACAACGCTGCTTCCAGTTCCCCCGCTTTGGTTTGGGCGGTTTCGGCAGATTTTTTCGCTCGCTCGTAGAGTTCAGCTTGCGTGAGAGCGATCGCTAATTTATCCGCCACTTTTTCCAGCAATTCCACTTCGCTGTCACTCCACTGGTGGGTTTGGCTGCTGTAGCTACAACTTATTGCTCCCATTTTACCAGATTGGATGTGCCACAAAAACAACAGCGCGGTAGCCTAAAGTTTCTAGAAAAAATTTTCGCTCTACCGGCTCTTCTAAAGTTAGGGTGTCTTCTATTTTCGTCACTTCCTTACGGCAAATTTTGCTAATCAAAGGAACAATATCACTGGCGGTAACTCGATTTCCCATCACCGAGGGGAACTCACAATCCCGCACTTCCGCAATCACTTCTGTCATCGCAGGTATGGCTTCTGGCAAGTACAATCTAAACGCACAGCGCTCTAATTTTAATAAATGGTAAATTTCCCGCACTGCGGTTTCTACCACCGTATTAAAATCCAAGTCAGCTCGAATCTGACTCGCCATGCGATTGAGCAGTGCTTCCCGACTGGCAAGTTCTCGAAATTTTGCCTCTGACTGCAAAAGCTTATCTCGAAAACGCCTGCGCTCTGTAATATCATTCACCAAGCAGACTATTCCCAGAGCATTTCCTCCCTCATCAACTAGAGGAGTGTTGTGCCACTCGCAGGTAATAATATCACCGTCTTTAGTCAGGTTTTCATTGATGCTGTGAGTGGAACCCGCCTGCTGCAACGTTTCTTCTCCCATTCCTTCCCTGGAATTATTATAGTTGGCAAATGGTATCAGAGTGTTAAGATACTGCCCAATTGCTTCTGCTGCGCTGTAGCCAAAAATTCTTTCAGCGGCAGGGTTCCATGAGGTGATTTCAAAATCCGTGTTGCATTCAATAGCTGCTAAAGCGCTTTGCTTAAACAGCAGCGATAGCTTTTGGGCAGCTATGTTTGGCTGTAATTCATTTTTTGGGTATTTCCCACAAGGCAAATTATCTCTCACATACTGAAGCATTTGCCGCGCCGTCTCCAACTGGTGTTCGAGGCGCTGAACTTCAGGTATTTCACAGGGTTGGCTATCCCCCGCCGGGGCTGTTCCAATTGTGAATTTTCTTCCCATCCAAAAAGCACTGATTCCTAGCATTATAATCACAACTGTTAAAGAGATGAACAGAATGTCTGGATTGCAGACCGGCCGGCATATTCACCAAGCACAGCAGGTTAATCCTGCTGCCAGCGTTCGCAACTGCAATTAAAGATAAGTTAGGCATGAATTCACAGTTTCCCTAGAAAGGCACGAGCGATAAATATATGATAGCTTACAGCCAGCTTGTGACGCCACACTTTTTTAGTGGCTTGCCAGCAACAGCATTAGTATTGACTGCAGCAGTCGCGAGCGCCACCGCGCACCACCTCAGCATACCAGTGACATTAATAATTTTCACCCGCTCCAAAATTAAGCCGCTGATTCACAGACTTTCCCCCCAAACTAATAAGCCCACATGTTATGTTTCGATTATAGCACAGCCGACCTAGCACTCAAATGCTAGGGGCCGTTTTTTTCTCAGGCTGTTCCCCGTTCCAGGGGCTCACCCGCCGCTTTCCACCCTTGAACGCTCGGCGGAAATCCCCGCACGTTTTTGTATCCCAACATTTGCAGCGCCATCACCCCCATTCCGCTGCGATAGCCGCTGCCGCAATACAAAACAGCGGGGCGATTTTGGGGAATTCTGTCAAGATTTTGGGTTAAGGTTCGCAGGGGAATGTTAATCGCACCGGCAATGTGACCGGCTGCGTATTCAGCCGGCTCTCGCACGTCAACGAGCAGGGCGCTCTCCCTTTGAATCAGGGATTTTAAAGCATCTACCTTCATCACGGTATAATATCCCTTGGGGATTGAACCAAGATAGCTGTCAATCTCCCCGAATACATTCTTGTTGAAGGTTGCAACTTCTTCCGGCGCTCCCAAAGTTGCGCTAGCCGCCAGCGCTGCCGGTGTTGGGTTGAGATTGCCGGCAGGCAAGAATGACAAGCACAGACCTAACAAGACAGTCAAGAACAATTTTAGCATTTTTCAAGCTCCCACATGGCAAATCTGTTTGACATTATTCCCCAACAGCAGCAGACAGATTTTCTTCCCACCGGCGAGCGCCCCGTTCGCGACGAATGTCCCGCCAAATTTGAGTCGCTGCTAGCGCCCCGTCGCCCACCGCAATCGCCACTTGATTTAACCCCACCTTTAAATCTCCAATGGCAAAAATTCTCGGGTGAGACGTGCGGCACATTTTATCTGTCACCACATTCCCCCCCTTCACCTCTAACTGGATGTCCTTCAGATAGGTGTTGTGATAGCGCGAACCCATCGAAATCAAGCCGGTTTCTAACTCGACCGCCGAGCCGTCCACTAACTCAACGCCTGTCATCTGGTGGTTCTCTCCCAAAAATTGCTTAATCGGCGTTTCCACAAGACGATAGCCGTGTTCCCGCAGTTTCGCCTTCAATCCCTCACCCACTTCAAACGCCCCGTGAGTGAAAACCGTAATGTAAGGCGTGAACCAGCTCAAGGTAAACACCATTTCTTCAATACTAGCCTCGTTGCCGGCAAAAAACCCGCATTTTTTGTCGGTCATCTCGTAGCCGTCGCACACCATGCAGACGTGCAAGTTGTAGCCAGCATACTCATAGACGTTCCGCATATCGTCTAACGCCGGCAGGTGGTCGATAATGCCGCTGGCTGCAATTAAATATTTAGAGCGTAACACGGGGTACACGCTATTTTGCCGGCCCACTTTCACCCGCACCGCAAACGTTTCTCCCTCATCCACCACTTCCTCAACGTAACCGTTCAGAAAATCTCCATCCAAACCGGCATAGTGTTCCTTCCCTCGCTGCAGCAGCACTCGTCCCGGAGTGTCTGGTGGCAAGCCCAAATAATTGTGCAGTTCTTGCATCCAAAAAGAACGCGCTTTCCCTTTATCTACAATCAAACTTGACAGGTGGAAGCGCTGCAAGTAGATACCGGCAGACAGCCCGCCCGCACCTCCGCCCACCACGATCGCATCATAAGTATGGTTCAGGCGCTCTGAGAGATTATTCTTGGACAGTTGCATGAGCCTACCTTCCTTGACTGTAACACTATACAGTTATATCTTAGCTAGCGACAGCGCGTTTGTCAAGGGGCTGCCATTGCGGTTATGGGCGGGGGGTTGGGACTCCCACCGGCACCGGCACTGGCCCCCCGCCCACACCCTGCGGGCCCGCACTCCCAAATCGTGCCTTGCCCAGCTGGGTGAAGAGCTGATTTATAAAGTAAATATTCAATGCCAGTCAGC
>CAZJNL010000101.1:0-9966 GCA_964546515.1 uncultured Oscillatoria sp. | reverse complement strand
TACCAGAAACTGCCAGAAACCCGGTTTCTTAAAGAAACCGGGTTTCTTAACCCCCTCGGCTTTTGGCAGCGTTGGGTTTTTTCGTTTTGCTATCCTTTGAGGATAAGTGCCACGAAAAACCCCACACAGCACCGGCGATCGCTATAGCGTGCTTTTCAGTTTGACTTGGCACAGCTATATCCCCTAAAGGACTGCACCGCTCCAGAGATCCACAGCTCCGGAGCGACGTTCCCGAATCTTTTACGCACCACCTTGTAGGCACGGGTTATAGTTTACATCACAGCGCCCGTTTTGTCTTCAAACCCCTGATAGATGTCAGCCAATCTTGAGTGAGGAATTATGAGCCTGTCCCACACACCAGAAATTGCTGCAGTGAGCGAAGAACAATTTCTCAAAGCATTGAAGAACAAGCCCGACCGGCGTCACCGACTGGAGCTGGCAGAATACGCTTCTGTGATTGGCTCCGCTGTGGGAACCATCGCCGCGGGGCTGTCAGGCCAGGTGCTTTACGCGGCTACTCCGCTGACGCTGGCGCTGTCTTTGAATTTGGTCAACCGGCACCGCTTCGAGCAGCAGACAAAGGCCAGTGCGCTGTCCACCGGCTCCGCCATCGCACAGGTAGACAGGGAACTGCGAGAAGAAATCGAATCTGTCCGCGCCGGGCTGGCGGCGCTACCTCCCTCAGAGCGAATCAGGGATATGGAAGCGTCAATGCTCAGACTCAGTAACCTGTGGGCTGGACTGCAGCAGCACCAAGCTGAGCCACTCTCCCCTCTGGAAAACCAGCAGATTCAGCAGGAATTCGCCATTGTCCGGCGAGCGATAGTCCGGTTGCGGGACAGCACAGACGCTAACATGGCCACACTTCGAGCCAGCCTCTCTGAGGAAATTGAATCTCTGCACCGGCTTGTGGCGCAGCCGGCACAAGCTTTCGGGGAGCGAGAGACTGTGCGGGCGGGCGAGCAAGACGCACCCGCTTCCCAAACGCCGGTGCGGCTTGAGATATCCGAGCTGCGCCAGCGCATCGAGCAGATGGAGCAGAAGTATCGCGAGATTGTCAAACCGCATCTCAAGCGCCTGGTGTCGGACGTCAAGCACCTGCAGGAGCAATCGGACACCGCCGCCGTGCAAGCGGCGCTCGCTTCCTTGAGGGCACAGGTTGAGAACTTGGTCAAAGAACTCGACGCCGAAGAGCAGCCGCAGCAGATTCAGGGGTTGCTCTGTGCAGCCGCTCAGCTGTCGGAATCCATCCGGGACCGGCAGCGCTCTTGCGAAATAGCAGCAGTGCCGGTTAAAAGTGTTGAAGGCTAAATTTTTCTGAGCCTCTATCCGGGGGGGTTCGGGGGTTGGGCGGTAGCGCTATCGCTTCTTTAAAGCCGCAGATCACCTACCAGACGTGACACAATGCAAAAGAAAGAACCATCACCGACAACTTCCACCAACACCCCGAAACGGCCTGACTGGCTAGAACTGGCAGAGTACGTCGCCTTGGGTGTCTCCGCTCTGGGCTCGATTGTGGCAGCATTCTCCCAGCAGGTCTTCTTGGCGGCGGCTCCCCTCACCTTAGCACTGTTCCTCAATCTCGTCAATCGCTCTCGCATCGTTCAAATTGCCGAGCCTACCCAATTACCTGCCGCCAACAAGAATACCTCAAACTTCGATGCCTTAATCGACGATGAGTTCTTTCCATTCCCCCCACCGCCAGAACTGTTTGACTCCAATGGAATCCAGACCGAGATTGCCGAAATCCGCCGCTCCGTGCAAAGCTTGCAGGAAAGCACAGCCGCTGCAGTAGTCGAAGTCCGCCAGTATGTGGAGCAACAGCTGCAAGCGCTCTCTCCCCCAGCGCCGGTTGACCTGAATCCGATTTACCAAGCGCTCTCGGAAGTCCGTTTCGTGACTCAGCGTCTGGAGAATACCGCACTCACGGAACAAGACCGGGAAGAGATAAATGTCCAACTTTTACTCCTCCGGGAAGCTATCGCCCAGCTGGAAAACACCACTGCGGATTTGCAGCAGCGCTGGTATGACTCCGACAACTCCAGTCATTTGCAAAAGGTACCGGCACCGCAACCGGCTGAAGAGCATCCCCAAATAGCTGACCTGCACCGGCGCGTTGAGCAGCTCGAGCAAAAGAATCAAGATATTGTCAAACCGCATCTGCAGCGCCTGATGAAGGAGGTCAAGCGGCTCAAAGAGGAGCGAGAGCAAAAGGCAGGACTACCTTAGGGCAATTCCACCGGCATCCTGTGCTTTTCGGGGGGCCCGATTCCCGATTTGGCCATGTCTGTTGTGCCGGTTGAACAGGTGATTTTTAATCCGGCTGGTTCGTTAAAAATCTTAGCAAGAGTCACGCTTTTTTGGCTCTATCTTATGAGGGATTTAACCATTTTATAGGGGTTAACATCACAAATGGCTGCGGCAGAAGTACAAGGATAAGCGCAGAAAGCGGTGGGAGCGGAACTCATCCGCGCCCCTGAGATCCGGTTTATAAAGTAAATATTAAATGCCAGTCAGCGCCCAGTCGGGAAAAGATCCCCCCCCTACCCCCCCTAAAAAAGGGGGGGGAACTCTTAAGCCCCCCTTTTTAAGGGGGGTTGGGGGGATCTAGATTTTCTTTATAAATGACCGCTCAGCTGTGGCAAAATATAAAGTGGACAGGCAGCCCATCAGCTGACCGTGACGCAGGAAAAAGGGCACCGCTGGGAAGTGTGGAATGTTGAAGAACCGCAGCTTAGGGCTAGAAATTGCTGAATATGTCTCCATCGCTGCCTCAGTCTTGGGGTCAGCAGTTGCTGTAACCTCGCAGCAGCTCATTTATGCGACAACGCCGGTGTCGCTGGCGCTGTTGCTGAACTTGGTAAACCGGCGGCGTCTGGAACAGTTGCCAGGGCCAAGTGTCACCGCTGAGATGGCCCGAACGCACCGGCAGCTCTCAGCAGAAGTGGAATCCCTGCGCCTGCAACTTTTAGCCCTGCCGGCCAGCCCTGAGGTGGCCAGTGTGCGAGAAGCTTTGGGCCACCTGTCGGAAACCGTCTCGGGACTGCAAGCGGAAGTGACGGCGCAGACGCTTCAGATCGCCTCTGTGGGGGACAAGGTTCAGATGCGGGAAAATCAAACGCCACCGGCACTGAAATTGCTTCCGGCGCAGCTCGACGAGATTAACCGCCGCTTGAACAGTTTGCCGGTGGCTGCTCAACCCGCTCCAGAACAGCTGGTTGAAGAGTTGAGAACGGTTTTAGCAAGAGCCACCGAAGGAATCGCACACCTGGAGCGCAACACGGAAAATCTCGTGACAAGAGAGGAGCTGGCGCGGCTGATATCAGAGATTGAGAAGCTTCACCTGCAGCAGAGGGCTGTGGCGCAATCCGTCGCGCCGGTGGAAGGGGCTTTGGCGAAGCTTTCCCAAAGAATAGCATCTGCCAGCGGCCAGCAGGAGGGTTTTAGCGAACAGTTCAACCGGCGTTTGGATTCGCTGCAGGCAAATTACCCGCAGCAGCTGGAAGAGTTGAAGGGGGCGATCGCTAAAATCGGGCAGCGGCTCGACCGGCTTCCCGCAGCGCAACCCGCTGACTTGAGCGATGTGGAAGCTGCTATCGGGAAGCTTTCTGAGAAACTGGCAGCGGTGCGATCGGAGATGCAAAGCCGGTTCGCTTCACTGGAGAAGCCTCACCTGGCTTCTATTTCTGAAGCGATCGCTAAGCTGCAAGTGCAGTTGGCTTCTTTGCAGGAATCTGCCAGTCGCATTAGCGCTGTAGGGGTGGGGGCGCGATATGAAACGCCCCCGCACAGTGGCAAATCTTCAGGGGAAGGGGAAAAGGGGACTGAGAAAATTAGTCCGCTGGAGCGAAAAGAGCAACCGGCGGAAAAAAGGCGTCAGCCAATAATGGTTGAGCCGGTGGTGCCATCAAAGCTTCCCAGGAAGTCGTTTAGATGTGTGAAGACTCTGACGGGACATGAGAGCGCTGTGACTTGTCTGGCTATCAGCAGCGATGGCAAATTGCTCGCTACCGGCTGTTACAAAAATATTAAGCTTTGGGATTTGCAGACGGGCGAACTGCTGCACACGCTAGCTATGCACTCAGAAGCGATGGCGGTTTCTTCGATTGCCATCAGTCCGGATGGAGAGACGCTGGCGTGCGCGAATGCGGATATTGAGATTTGGAGTTTGCGCACTAGGCAGCAAATTCGGACGCTGGAAACTGCATGTTGGGCTTCAGCGGTGGCGATTAGCCCTGATGGCAAGATTCTGGTCAGTGGCGGGGAAGATCCGGTAGATGAAACGGGGTCAATCGAGATATGGGATTTGCAGAAAGGGGAAATTCTGCAAGATTTGTATCCGGACGCGGTTTATGCAGTTGCTATCAGTGCTGACGGGCAGATTTTGGCGAGTGCCGGCAGCAAGGCGAGGGCGGAAAGTGACGGAATGTCGAAAAAGGAGGAAGCCGGTTTAATTCAGGTGCGGCGTCTGGATACGAGAGAGCTTCTGCACGCGCTTGTTGAGACGTCTGGGAAGGTTTCTTCAGTGGCTGTGAGTCCGGATGGAAAAGTGCTGGCAAGTGGCTGTCAGGATGGGAGTGTGAAGCTGTGGGATTTGAAGACGGGACAAGTGCAGCGGATTTTGTTAGGTCACTCACTGGCGGTGAATTGCGTTGCGATTAGTGCTGACGGAAAAGTGCTGGCGAGTGGGAGTGGCGACAAGACGGTGAAGTTGTGGAATTTGCACACCGGCGAACTGCTGCAAACGCTTGAGGATCACGCGGAGAGGGTGGCGGCGGTTGCGTTCAGTCCGGATGGGAAAACTTTGGTGAGCGGATCGCAGGATGAGACGGTGAAGATTTGCCGGTGGGAGTGATTGTGGTAAAATTCAGCTTAAATCGCTTGCCAGACGGTTTGGGCCGCTATTCTCTTAGGACAGGCTTCCCACGAAAAGCCGCACGTCGGCTTTTCGGGATAGCACAAATTGCGGCAATTCTAAAATAGAATACATATTATATCGATAGGAGGTATATTGCTTGACAGATACTTACGACAGACGTGTCCAGCTGGGTGCTTCTCGTCGCCGGCTGGAGGACGCTCAAGCTCTGGACAGCCTAGAGCGCTGGGCCGGCGCTGTCTACCTGGGTGGATATGCGCTCGAATGCTCTCTAAAATCTCTCATCTGTTATGATGAAGGAAAAAATAACTTCAAAGACACTGCTATATTCAAAAAAGGGATGCAAGGCGCAGATTTGCACAATCTGTCCAAGTTGTTAGAGGCTCTCCCCAGTGTGCAGCGGTACATCCAATTAGACCGCACCAATACCTACAAGCCGGCATGGCATACCGTGTCATCCCTGTGGCGCAACGATGAATTGCGCTACTCAGACAAACAGGGGGATGAAAAAGAAAGCAGGCGATTCATAGAAGCTGTACAGATACTGCACAGATTACTGCTAGACAAACAAGGAGAGACATGATAATGGAACTGACTCCATTACCTCAACCTCAGGAAATCCAGGCTCATCTGAGGCGTGAGTTAGGAAAGAAAGACTCCCAAGCGCAAGTGAGTGTCAAGCGCACTTCGCTGGGTTGGCTAAAACTTCGAGTTGTGACAAGCTGGTTTGAGGGTAAGTCCCCGGTTGAACGCGAACAGGAAATTAACAACTTTCTGGAGAGTTTGGATTTTCATCTGGGTCAATACCCAATGGCTGGCTATGATTTGTTGACCCCAAAAGAAGAAGCTGACCTTGACAAATCGCCCCAATATATTCAGTTACCCCTCTGGTCAGACATTTTAATGGCTCCAGAACCTGACCAACCAGCTTTGGTGGATGAAGACAGTCCGAAACGACCTGTAATTGTGACGTTTTACTCTTTCAAGGGAGGTGTGGGTCGTTCCACTGCTTTAGGTCTGGTAGCGGGTATATTGGCAACCCGCAATCGCCGGGTGGTGATGGTGGATTTTGACTTGGAAGCGCCTGGACTTTCAATCCTGTTTCGACCGGATGCTGAGAGCAGTGGTGTGGAGCCGTATGGGGTGCTGGATTATTTGCACCAGCGCTACCTTACCCCTGACGAAAATATTCCTGCGATTGGGGACTGCATCCGTCAGGTCAGCTTACAAACTCGCGGCGAACTTTTTTTAGTGCCGGTGGGAGAGTATGACGAAAATTATATTCACCGGCTGGCTGACCTGGATATGCGGGTTTTCTATCGAGGTGGAAAAAATCCAGTTGAGCAATTGATGGAAGATATCACAGCTCAACTAGATCCAGACGTGATTCTAATTGATGCCCGAACTGGTTTTAGCGACACGGGCGCGGTGGCGCTGTTCGATCTAGCCGATACTGGCATCATCTGCTTCTCACCAACCGATCAGAGCTTTGAAGGACTGCGCTGGGTTGTGCGAGCGGTTCGCAAACAGCGAGACTATCAAGGCAAACCCGACCTCCGGTTTTTGCTGACACCGATGCCGCCGGTAGCAGCTGAGCAGCGGCAAATTTGGCTCAACCGAGTCGAGAGTTGGATCGAGGAGAACTGGGGGCTGAGCAGTGGGACAACCGTCGGTGAACTTTACTATGAAGTCTCATACAATCCAAATATCTCAACTTTGTCCAGTCTCGTCAGTGATGTGCCCAAGAGTTTGCTGGATGCTTATCTGCCCATTGCTGATGCAATTGACGCCAGTTTGCCAGATGTTAAACCAAGCATAGCAACTAGCGCCCCCGAAAAGCGCAAGACAATTTTGCATGAGTTGCGGTTTGAGGCTGCTACTGCGCAGGAATTGGAACCTGCCAATATCCCCAACATCTTTCAACGCACGGAGGATTTCCCTAAATTCTTGAGTGAGAGGACTTGGCTGATTCTTGGCGCTAAGGGAACTGGCAAAAGCTTGCTGTTCAGACTTTTTGTTGAGAGGGCAGAAGCCGCGAAACAATTGGCTCAATCTGACGTCTCTTTAAGTAACGTTCATTTTCTACCAGGACACGGTCAGCCCAGACTGTTTGGAACTATTCTGGAGAGTGGCGATCTGGCCAGTTACGAAGAGCGGATTGGCAAGAGGGAATGGCAGAGTTTTTGGTTAAATTACGCTCTATTACAGCTGTGCCACGTTGTGTCTGAGTTGCGGGCAATCCCTGGTTTGGACGAGCAGTTAGTCGCATTGAGCGCTCAACAGAACCCCTCCCATTCCTCAATTGTCTCATGGTTGGTCGGGCGAGCGCAATCGCCACAAGCAAAGCCGCAAGCCGGTGATGAATTGCGGGCGATTGACCGCTGGTTGCAAGCAAATAATCAGCGGGTATGGCTCCTCTACGATGAGCTAGATGCTGGCTTTGGTTCTAGCCCACAAGATTACGCTCGCCGGCGTCGCGCACTGGAAGCCTTACTAGCTTGGTGGTTGGAAAGCGGCACAAGTCTGAAACATATTGTCCCCAAGATATTTTTACGGGAAGATATCTGGAGCCCGCTCAACTTTACCAATAAAGCACATTACAGCGGGCGCTCGCTCCAGCTGCGCTGGGAGGAGCCTGATCTCTGGCGACTGGTACTGCGTCAAGCTCTGAAAACTTCTGATACTTTGAAAAAGTCGTTTGAGCGGGAGTCAGGGGTTACGGTGGAGCGACTCAATACAAGTGGGCTAGAGCAGTTGCGGAAAAGCCTGGATACCCTTTGGGGTGAGCGGATGGGGCGCACAAAAAAAGCCTACACTTCTAACTGGATTCGCACCCGTATTGCTGACGGTCAAAAGAACTGTTTTCCCCGCAGCTTAATATTGCTGTTACAAAAAGCCGTCGAACTTGAAAAAGGTTTCTCTACAGACTACAGCCCTGACATTATCCTGCGCCCCAAAGCGTTAATCGATGCTTTCCCTGATGTTTCCAAGCGGCGGGTAGAGGAGGTGCGTAACGAATACCCTGAACTCGAAAAATCTCTAAATAGTCTAGAGGGTGAGCGCTCTCCCATTGATGCTAATCGGCTGGCTGAAAAATGGCAGTTGGAGGGTAGCGATTTAGACCGGCGCATCAAGGATATGGTGGAAGCTGGGATTCTTACAGAACGCTCTCGTCCCAAAGATCCTCCCCCTCGTGTCTATGCGGTTGCTGAGCTGTACCTGTATGGGTTGGGCATGATTCGCAAGGGACAGCGGTAGGTAGAGAGGCGAAGTTCTCAGCTTGTTCTAAATGTCGCCGGGGTTAAGAAACCCGGTTTCTTAAAGAAACCGGGTTTCTGGTATTCTTAAACAAACCGGCTTTCTGGTATTTTTGTCAAAAGTTTACCCTCAGACTGCTGTTGCGAACATTCCCATGAACCCCACCCGGAGAACCCTCTTAAAAGCCTTCTTACTCGGCGTCGCCACCCCCATTCTCTCCCACTCATCGGCACTCTCGCAAAACAAGCCGGCAAATCCCACCGCCGCCGAAAACCAAAAAGCCGGCACAACCGGCTGGCACCTCACCAACCCCGCCACCAAACGCGAAATCGAAGGCTACGCCTCCCTCACGAGCGTCAGTCGCGGCTCACAAATTGCGCTTTTTGTCAATACTCGCGAGCCGAATTATACCATTGAAATTTTTCGCACCGGCTGGTATAATGGCACCGGCGCACGCCGCATCACTGACCCGATTGTTCGCACCGGCACGCCGCAGCCGCCTCCCATCGAAGAGGAAGCCTCCGGACTGATTGAGTGCGACTGGAAAGACCCTTATATTCTCACTGTACCCAACAACCCAGCTGACTTAACCGACTGGGCGAGTGGGGTTTATTTAGCCAAACTGACTGCCGGCAAATCTGGCAAGCAAAATTATATCATCTTTGTGGTGCGCGATGACGAACGGGCGTCTGATATCCTCTTTCAATCTAGCGTCACCACCTTTCAAGCTTATAATAATTGGGGCGGCAAATCCCTTTACCGCTGGAACAGCAAAGGCAAACAAGCTTACAAAGTGTCCTTCAACCGGCCTTACGCCGCCAGTCCCAACCGAGAGGCTGCATACGGTATGGGTGCCGGTGAGTTCTTAACCAACGTGCAGCCGAAAAGAAGAGCCGCCAGCGCCGCCTGGGAATACAACATGGTGCGGTGGCTGGAACGGGAAGGCTACGATGTTACTTACGCCACGAATCTTGACACTCATTTTAACCCTAAATTGCTATTATCTCACAAAGCATTTCTTTCAGTTGGGCACGACGAGTATTGGTCGTGGGAGATGCGGCACAATGTGGAAACCGCCCGCGACAGAGGCGTCAGTCTCGGCTTTTTCTGTGCCAATACCTGTTACTGGCAAATCCGATTTGAACCCAGCCGCATCACCGGCGACTTGAACCGCACTATTGTAGGCTATAAAGAGATGGCTGCTAAAGATCCATTTGCCCGCGTTCGCGACACTAGCGACAAATCCCGCATTACAGCGCGGTGGCGCAACAAACGGGTGAATCGCCCGGAAGACGCTTTAATTGGGGTGATGTACGAGACATTTCAGGTAGACGCGGATATGGTTATTGATGCCGGTGCGCCAGACTGGTTGCTTGCCGGCACCGGCTTGCAACCAGGGGACAAATTGCCCGGACTGCTAGGCTATGAAGTAGACCGGATGTTTGGCAATGCGCCGGCAAATACCGTGCGCGTCTGTCACTCGCCTTATGAATATGAGGGGGGAACTCGCTACAGCGATATGACAGTTTACACTGGGGATGCCGGTGCGACTGTTTTTGCCACCGGCACCATGCAGTGGAATTGGGGGCTTGACGATTATAATGCGGATAAATTGCGCCCCTCTCGCCTGAATCCAGCAGCTGCGCAAATCACGCGCAATGTTTTGGCGAGAATGGTGCGCCGGTGAGGGTAATGAGAAACCCGGGAGGGGGCGTGGCGGGACGCGCCCCTACGCTCACCGGGTTTCTTACCGCAAACATACCCCCTCACCCCCTCACCGCCCGCACAAGGGGCTACCGTTGATACACATCTTGGGTACGGGCGACAGCGTG
>CAZJNL010000100.1:0-9966 GCA_964546515.1 uncultured Oscillatoria sp. | reverse complement strand
AATACCGATTTGAGAAGCGGGGAACGATTCAAGTCAAGGGGAAGGGAGAAATGGAAACCTACTGGCTCCTCGGTTCGCTTTCCGATTAGCATTGAGGGAGGGATGTTTATTTTTGTTAAGCCGGTCAGCGGTTATATCTCGTAGGACAGGCGTCTCGCCTGTCCCAAAGATATCCTTTCACCTCGTTCCCAGGCGCCGCCTGGGAACGGGTCTTTGTCGGCTCTGCCGACTTTCTGGAAAAAGCAGCATTATTAGCCTAACAGCTTATTTGCACCTTGTAGAGACGCGATAAATCAAGACGCGATAAATCGCGTCTCTACAATACCGTCGCTACCTAGCTTGATATCAGGAAGCGCCGCTTTTTCCTACTTGAGAAGGGTGCGCCGAAATTAGATAAAATTGATATATTTACTGAGCTACAGAATTAGTCGGGCGCATCAAAATTTCATTGACATTTACCCGAGCAGGTTGCGTCACGGCATAGACGACAGACGCCGCAACGTCCTCACTTTCTAATGGCGTAATCGACTGCAGCCACGCTTCCACCTTTTCTTTCGCCTCTGCATTCGTGATGCGATCGCTCAATTCCGTCGCCGTCGGACCGGGTTCGATAACTGTGACGCGGATATTGTCTTGGCAAACCTCTTGGCGCAAAGCTTCTGAAAACGCGCCCACACCCCATTTAGTCGCGCAGTAGACGGCGAAATTCGCCCCTGTCGTGCGCCCGCCGGTTGAAGAAATATTAACTATATGCCCTTCCCCCTGCGCTTTCATCACCGGCAAAACGGCGTGAGTTGCGTACATCAAACCCAGCAAGTTTGTATTCACCATCCGCCGCCACTCTTCCGTATTCGCACCGAGAACCGTTCCGGGAAGCATCACACCGGCACTGTTAACAAGAATATCCACCCGCCCCCATTTCTCTAAAGTTTTCACCACCATCTCGTGCGCTTGCGCGTCGTCAGCAACATCCGCGACAATTTCTATTGCCTCCCCGCTGCTATTTGCGATGCGTTTCACCAGCGCTTCCAGCCGTTCGGCGCGTCGCGCCGCTGCAGCAACGCGAGCACCTTCCGCCGCCAGCGCTAGCGCTGTCGCCTCCCCAATTCCTGATGAAGCACCCGTAACCAGCGCAACTTTTCCCTCTAATTTCCCTGCCACGCTCTCACTCCTTTTATCCAAATACAATAAACTGTAGGGTGCGTTCCCCACCCTCACTTCTAGAGCTAGGGTGATTCCTTGAAGGAATGCACCCTACTGCTTTTATACTGTAGCGTTCCCCACCCTCACTTCTAGAGATAGGGTGATTCCTTGAGGGAACGCACCCTACTACTAGAAATTCTGGCAAATCTGACTGGCAACCTCACTCCCAATTGCCAGGGAAGCTGTTGCAGCCGGACTGGGAGCGTTCAAAACGTGGAGTGCGTTTCGTCGGCTGATAAAATAAAAGTCTTCCACCAATTCCCCACTAGGCCATAAAGCCTGAGCCCGCACTCCCGCGCCTCCAGTCTCTAAATCTTCTTCCCGAATTTCCGGAACTAACTTCTGCAAAGATTTGCCAAACAGCTTTTTGCTAAACGATCCTTGCAGCTCATTCAAACTCATCTGCCAGTGCTTGCCGATTAATCGCCAAAACCCCGCATAGGACAGCACATCATACAAGTCTCTCACATCCACCTGAGATTTCCGATAGCCCTCCCGCTGGAAAGCCAGCACAGCATTGGGACCGGCTTCAACTCCTCCGTGAATCAAGCGGGTAAAATGAACTCCCAAGAAAGGGAATTGCGGGTCTGGAACCGGGTAAATCAAATTCCTCACCAAAAACTGCCGGTCTGCCTTTATCTTATAATACTCCCCGCGAAACGGCACAATTCGGATTTCCCGCTTCTCTCCCGCCAACTCGCTGACGCGATCGCAGTGCAAACCGGCACAGTTGACCAAAAAATCTGCCTGAAACTCGACCGCGCTTGTTTCTGCCACCCAACTTTCCCCGACTTGTTTCAAGCCGCACACCTTGGCTTTTGTTACAACCTCATTCCCCTGTTCTTGGATTTTCTCCTGTAGCGTCTCGCAAACTTTCCCGTAATCTACAATACCTTCTTGCGGCACCCTCACTGCCGCCACCCCAGCAACATGGGGCTCAATTTCTCGCATTTCTTCTGGATTTAACAGCTTCAACCCTTGCAGCCCATTTTTCTGCCCTCTTTCTAGCAAATTGTGCAGGCGGGGAATTTCACTTTCACTTGCAGCCACGACCAACTTGCCGCAAATCTCGTGGGGAATCCCATTTTCCCTGCAAAAGGCTATCATCTCTTGGATGCCAGATACAGCCAGCCGCGCTTTCGCCGAACCGGGTTTGTAATACAGTCCGGCGTGCAAAACCCCGCTGTTATTCCCAGACTGGTGCTTGCCAACTTCACCCTCTTTTTCCAAGACGGTAATCCTCGCCCCCGGACATTGTTTGCCCAGCTTGTATGCCGTTGCCAGTCCGACAATCCCGCCGCCAATAATTAGAATTTTCTCGGCAACCATAACAATTCCTTAATAGCATTGTTTGTGGGGTGCGTGACGCAAAGCGTACAGCACCCTACTCCTTACTTAAGCACACAGTTCTAACCTCGGGCTGAGTTCTTTATCTTTATTTCAGGAACCTTCCCTGAGGCAACGTGACCACAAGCTCACACGAATTCCCCCGACTCCCCTCACTTACTGTTGGCAATCTGATATTACATCCTGACAGCACTGGCACTCACCGGCTCCCACTGCGCCCTCACGCCAACGCGCTTTGGCAATCTGCAACCCACAGGCTGCATACCACATATCCGCCTAAAAGTCAAGGCTTGCAATTTTCCTCAGCCAAAAAATTGAGAATTCCAGCCCCACTGCATTGAAGGTGTCCCGGCGGGGCAATTGCGGTGGAGATGCTTGACAGGACAAGGGTTTGGGGGTACTGTATTAAAATCGGAATTTGTGCGCTCAGATAAGGAAGGTCAAAACAACAAAAATAGCATATTGATATCCTAGCAGTAAAAATGATAGAAACAGTCAAACAGCCCTCAAAGCCGCGCAGCTGCGTTGAAGACTTCTGGGAGAATTGAGAAAAGCTATCAACACTCAAGTCAGGGTTCTGTGACTGAGATAGAAATATCAAATAGTAAAAGGAAAATGTAAAAGCTAATGTTATGTTCCAAGCGACTCGCCGGCGTTTAGCGATATGGTACACAGCCGTAACAGCGGTACTGCTGCTGCTGTTTGCCACGGGTGTCTATTTATATGTGCGCAGCACCTTGATTGAGCGGATAGACGACACGCTCAACCATGTAGTGGAAGTGGTAGAGCGCTCGCTGATAATCGAGCCGGTGCAGCCATCACCAGCAGGTGGAAACCAATACCGAATTAACATTGAAGCCAGCTTTCGCGACAACGCGCAGAACTTAGAAGACGACCACATTGACTTAGAATGGTTTAGCCCCACCGGCTTTTTGCTGCGGTCTACCCTGCTTGAGCCGCTGGATATTCCCCTGCACCCCAAGCGCACCGGCTCCACAGTGCAGCTCCCCTCCGGTCAGTTGCTACGACAGGTGACAGAGCGAGTGGAAATCGGGCGACAGGTGCTGGGATATTTGCGAGTCAGCCATCCCTGGTTTGAAGTCACCAAACCCATCCGCCAGCTGACATTAGATTTGAGCTTAGGCATCAGTTTAATGCTGGTATCTGTTGCCGCCAGCGGCTGGTTTCTTTCCGGATTAGCCATCAAGCCGGTGCGGGAGTCTTACCAGCGCCTGAAACAGTTCACAGCTGACGCCTCCCACGAACTGAGAAATCCGATTGCCATGATTCAAACCAACGTGCAGGCGTCTCTGTCTGACCCAGATTTAGACCAGGCGCAGCACCGGCAGCAGCTGCAAATAGTGGAAAGACTGACGCGCCGGTTGGGGCGTTTAGTGGACGATTTGCTATTTCTCGCCCGACAGGATAGCGGCGCAGTGAAAAGCAGGTGGGTTGAGATTCCTTTAGACGCCTTGCTGATGGAAGTCATGGAAGAACAGCAGATGATTGCCGGGGAAAAAGGCATCACCTTTTCCGCAGACTTGATTTCGCCCCCCCTTTCCCTTCCGCTAGACGCCTCCGCAGAGAATCTGTTCGTACTTCAGGGAGACTGGGACCAGCTGGCGCGTCTGTTTACCAACCTTGTCTCCAATGCCGTGCAATACACCCCAACTGGCGGTGAAGTGCGGCTGGAATTGCAGCGCACCGGCAACCACCTGCAAGTCAAAGTCAGTGACACCGGCACCGGCATTCCAGAAGACGCCTTACCTCACCTATTTGACCGTTTTTATCGCGCAGATCTCGCTCGCACTCACGGAGCGACAGCCGGCTCAGGATTGGGGCTAGCGATTGCCCGAGCGATTGTAGAAAATCACCAGGGGCACATTAAAATTGAAAGCCAGCTGAAGCGCGGCACCACAGTTACAGTCACCTTGCCCGTGTCTAACACTCATTAAAAATTTCTCGCTCCCAGCCTGCAAAATTATTTCTCGCTCCCCGGCGGAGCTAGGGAACACTCATTTCTCGTTCCCCGGCTCCGCCGGGGAACGAAGATGAGGAGGCTCTGCCTCCGAAACCACGCAAAAATTGTTAATTTTTAATTTTCACCTCCTCCTCAGGAGATTTAGCGAGTTCCTCTGAGAGCCACCGGGCAAATTTTGCCTCAAACGCAAAAGCCTCCCGCTCCATTTTATTGCGACGGTAGTTTTGACCGGCCCGCTTGTATTCCTTGAAATAGTGGTAGCCAAACTTATCTATGCCCCCTAATTCTTCATACTGTTTAACGTGCACGATCTCGTGAGCCAGCAGAATAAGCTGCTTAACATCACCCGGTTTATAGGGGGCAGTCACATAAATTTTATGTCCGTAAACTTGCGCATTCGAATTGCCCACATCTATTCTTAAACTAGCCGCCACCCACTCATCCATTAGGGTAGAGCTGTAGACCACCTCAACCCGGTCTACTAAATCCCCGAAGTGAGGCCGCAAATATCGCTTCTGAAGGTCATCTAAGCCTCGCCCCCAGCCGTTATTTTTCGCCATAAATTGGGAGGCCCCTTTGTACGCTACTGCACCCACCTCTCCCCAGGCTTTTTCAGAAAGGTTTTTCGGAACTTTTTCCTGACCCATCTGTGCGATAATCTGAGAGGAATATCCGATGTCAATACTTATATTTACGGCCATATACCCCCCTATCCCTAAAGTAGCTAACCCAACTAATGCCCAGCCAAACAAAAGTTTTCTGTCTAAATTCATACCCCAACCACTTCAACTTTTAGGCAGTTATTCTTTGAGAGATTTTTTCTTCCCGTGAAAGTTTACATTTCTTAGGTCATCTCCGAAATTCTACTTAGTAACCTTCCAGATGTGACACTTTTCCCATATTAAACAACAGGGTGAGAATAAATCAAGGGGCGATTGTGGAGCGCACGCTTGCGATGGATTGCCGGTGCTTTAGCAATCCCACCTTAGCCTGGAATCGCCCACACCCGATCCGAGACAGGGGCGACACGAGCGCCAAGCCGGCATTCAGCTGAGCGACGTTTGAGCGGCGGCGTCTGTTCCCGGGCTCGCTGACTGTTGCGCAATCTCGCGGTGCCAAGACGCTGCGCTCAACACCTGGGTATAATTGCTGGGGAGCGGGCTTCCTTATGCTATATTATTGAGCGCGGGTGCGAGCAAGCAGGTGGAGTCAGCTGGGTGCCGGTGCCAAACGGAGGCAGTCCGCACGCTAGGTGCCGTTAATAACTACGCAGCTACAGGCTGCAAGCGTTCGCCTGCGGCTGTCCTGTCCGAGATTAACTGGTCAGTGACATATTCCACAACCACAGGCTGCAGGGAGAAAAGAGCGGCTTTTTTCTCAATCAGCGACCGCTCCTGCAGAGATTCCAAATACTCTAGCAGTTTTTGCGGCGAGAGCGCGGGCAACATTTTCTGAAGCAGTTCCGAAAATGAAGCAGGTTCGCGATGAATCGCCAGCCACTTAATAATCTCCTTTTCCGCCTCTGACAAAGGAGCGAAATGCTGCTCTATAAGATTGCAGATCTCGCCAAAAACTGTTATATTATGTTTCAGGAAGTCAGAAAGACTCCCATCAAATAACCTGAACACTGTCTGGGAGACGATTTTCAAAGCCAGTGGGTTGCCGGCATAGAACTCAATTAGCTGGCGGCTTTCGGCAGGCGACCCCCAGAAGCAACCGCTGACTCTAAAGATTTGCTCAGCTTCTGCAGTTGGCAAGCCCTTCAGTTTCAGCGAGCGAACGGGTAATGTTTCTCCTTCCAGGAGTCTAATTTCTTTGGGCTTCTCCCGGCTCGCCAGCAGCAAGCAGCTTTGATGGGGTGTTTCTCCCAGCCGTCGAAAGAGTTCGCCATAACCCTCACAGCCAGAGCGATAGTGTCCGGGGCTGCGCCATCCCTTTTCCGCAGCGCCTCCGCCCAGAATTGCCTCGACATCATCTAATACTAGCAGACATCGGTGTTCGCGTAAATACCGAATCAGTTGCGAAATTCTGCCGTCTGCAGTTTCTGGCAAGTCAGTTGCCGGCTCGGCTGACAGGAACCGCAGCAACTCTGCTAGAATATTGCTGACCGGCGGAGCGTGGCGCAGACTTCGCCAGATCGCGAACTGGAACCCATCCTGAATTTGCTGAGCAATGCGTACCGACAGACAGGTTTTGCCAGTTCCGCCCATACCCGATAGCGCCACCAGCCGGCAGCCTTCTTCCACAATCCAGCGCTGCAGCGTCGCCAGTTCTTCAGTGCGACCGTAGAAAACAGAAACATCAGGTGCTTCGCTCCAATCTCGGCGCACCGGCTCCTCCGCACCCGCTTGCTTCTCCACCTGAGGGCGGGAATAATCACTTGGCTCCAGCCGCAGGTTAAACGCTTTAAAGCAGCAATTCAGGGTTTGTTTATCCACCCCAACTTGGCTAGCGAATACCTTGATCAGGGTATCTGGATTTAAGCCGGTGCGCTCGCTCAAGGCTTCCAGGGTGTAGCGTTTGCCTTTGTTTTCACTCAGTTCCGCCTGGGATTCTGCCGCTTTGAGTTTTTGCAATCCTTGTGGCGTGAGGATGACACCGCGCCGGCGTCTCTGTTTTTCTGAATTCATAGGGAGCATCTCAGGAATGTCAATAGACTTGTGGGGAGGGGTAAGGCGAGACAAGCTGACGCTGATCTGCGCTCTGTTCCGCTTGCCCCACAAAGACTTTCAAAGGTGAGATGCACTTTTCCGAGGGTTTCCGGGTGTTAAAGCCAAAAGACTGACCCGAATCTAGCAATCGTGACCGCTCCGCTCTATTCCTAATGGATGTGACCTGCAGGTGACATCCCCCCTAGGATAGATTTTCAGCCGGCCACCGGGCAGATTAAAAAAAATAAATGTAACTGAGGAGATAGCTTCCGAAGATAAAGTTTTTTTTTCATAGTTCAAGCGCGACCGGCACGCGCCACAGCTAAATTTTCAAGAAGCTGAAACCTTTGCTAGTGCTTTGTTTTAGATCAATCTGGGGATTAATGCTTAACTTTTTTCTTAAGTTCCTAAACTTCGATTGACTGCCCCGCAGTTGCCGAGGCAAACTGAAAGTGTCCCCGAACAGGACACCATGAATTTGAGGAAAACACGATGACTGACACTAAAAAAGTTAATCCCTGCGGTTGCAACGGCTTCCAAGCGTGCTACTACAGCGTTCCTATCAAGTTATATGTGCCTATCTTTCTAGACCTGGAGGTATTTGCCAAGAAACCAACTTGCCATCCGCAAGGCGAGATCCCTGACGGCTTCGGTCGCGACATCTTAATTTCTGAGACAGAACTGGATGCAGCACCCTCAGCGTCTGAGCTTGAAAACCCAGCGCCTGAGATTGAAAACCTAGAGCCTAAGGTTGAAAGCCCAGCGCCTGTTGTAAGCCCAGCGACTGAGGCTTCAACACCGGCATAAGCCAGGCAACAGCTGCCATCAAAATAGGCTTGCTTTGAATCAATCTGGCAGCATTAAAATCCTTGCCCCTCCCTACTGAAAACCCTATGGGGGGGGTTTATCTGTTTGCCGGTGTTAAAAGAATCAGAGCCAGCCGGATTCTATATTACTCCCACTGCTGCCATCCTCTTTTCCCCCGGTTTTGGGATTAGAAGGTGTGCCGGCGCTGCTCTCCAGCCTCCCTTGCAGTCGCGCACTCGCCATCACCAGATGCAGGATTGAGAATTTTCCACCCAGTCCAAAACCCTCGCATCCAAGATGGACAATAGGCTTCATAAACCAGGAAACTTAAAGAAACCATATTTCTAGATTTATAGCTGTGAAAATTGATACTAATGCCCCGCTTTATCAGCCCTCCCCAGAAACAGAATTTGACTCCACTCGTTGAGCAACAGAACCTCCTCTTTCCCATCCTCCAGAGCGCGAGCCAAACTCACCGCTTGCCGGTAAAAACTGCGGGCTTTCGGGTAGTCTTCCACTTGCCGGTAGAGTCTGGCAAATGACCGCAGCGTCACCAGCTCCTGACGCCGGCTTTCCTGTTCCGAGGCCAATTTAAAGCGCGACTCCAGCAGTTGAAAAGCGCGGGAATAGCGCCCCAGAGAGCTGCTAGCATCCACCAAACCGTCAATCGCTCGGAACTGGTTGCGGAAATCAAAACTCTGTTTCGCTAACTGCAGCGCCATCCCGTAGTTCAAGCTAGCCTCTTCATAGTTGCCGGTGGCATTACAGGCATCTCCCAAATTATTCAGTGTATTCGCCTCGCCGGTGGGATCTGCAGCTTGCCTGCGAAAAACCAGCGCCGCTTCGTATCTTTTAATCGCCCCCTCGTAATCCCCCAACCCAGCCGCCACCAATCCCAGATTGCTCAGAGACAGCCCCATCCCGTCCAAACTTTTCACCCGGCGGGCAATTTCGAGCGCCTCATCAAAAGTTTTTTTCGCCTCCTCTATTGCGCCGCGCCGCAGCAGAACCGCCCCCACATTATTTAAACCGTAAATCTGCCCCAGCAAATCTTTACTGTCCCGCGCGATAGCCAGCCGGCGGCGCAGGGCGTCATCCGCCAAATCGTAGCGCCCCAAATTGCCATAGGTGAGGCCGATAAAATCATAAGTCAGACCCAGCGCCTGCAAGTCCCCAATTCGGCGATATATCTCCAGCGCCCGCCACCAGTAATCAATGGCCTTATCCAGCTGCCCCACCCGCTCCGCTTGGCCACCCAAACGCAGCAGCAAATCTGCCTCATCCCTGTCTTTCCCTTGCGTGCCATTGTTGATGCCGGTGTCCAGTTGCCGGTTGGAGTCAGCCGCACCGGCAACCTTTGCGCCTGAGATAGCCAACAGCCCCACCGCCAGCCAAATGAACATTCGCCACATTATACCATACGCTCTTATATTTGTCAAGGAAATTTCTTCACCGGCACACCTAATTAACAGCTGAGCCCTCAGGAGTCTCACTCGTCTGGCCATCGAGGTAAATCGCGTGAATATCAGCCGGCAACTGAGCTTCCAGCAGACGATACCCTTCTTCGAGGAGTTTAGCCACCTCAGCCGGTGCGAGAGTCTCTCCCTCCGCCTGAAGGTAAGCCGCAATGCGCGTTTCACTCCAGTGGAAAGTCTGAGCCATGACGATCGCCACCCGCTGCAGGGGCGGCAGCAAGTCCAGCGCTTGCTGGACATAACACCACAGGGGAGGGGGCGCAGCTTGCAACGAGTAGTGCACCGACTCAACCGGCGGCAATTCCACCGAATTAATGCAAAGAGCCGTCGTATTGATCAGCCAGTTCTGCAAGCTCAGAACCGACACCTTAGAGCCTGCCTCAACGTCCTGGCGCAAATCCAGATCCCGCAATTCGTGAAAGATGTGCCGCCAGGTGAGAGCAAACAGATAGTCAGCCTGAACCACCGATTTAGCCGAGTGGGAAATCAGCGTATAGACAAT
>CAZJNL010000099.1:0-9981 GCA_964546515.1 uncultured Oscillatoria sp. | reverse complement strand
ATGCTCTTAAAATTGAGTTCCGCCACGCTAGATCCCAAAGCGTTGTTAAACACCTTAGCGAGAGCGGGAATAATCGGCGTCAGGTCAGTATCCGGCGTCAAAAACTCCAGCTTCACATAGTCCTTAGCCAGACCTTCAAAATCCCGATTGACCAAGTGAACAACAGCTTCAATCAAGCCGTAGCGCTGATAGGGCTTGACTTGGCTCATCATGCCAAAATCCAGGTAGGCTAACTTGCCATCCGGCTTAGCCAAAAGGTTGCCCGGGTGGGGGTCAGCGTGGAAAAAGCCGTGTTCTAGCAGCTGGCGCAGGGAGCACTGCACGCCCACTTCAATTAAGTGAGTGGCGTCTATGCCTTGAGCGCGAAGCGCCTCCATATTGGTCAGCTTAGTGCCGTCAATCCACTCCATTGTCAGCACCCGCCGGCGCGTGTATTCCCAGTAGATGTGGGGGACGTAAATATCCTTAATATGACCGTATAGTTCGGCGAACCGCTCGGCATTGTGAGCCTCCTGAGTGTAGTCCATCTCTTCAAAAATGCGAGTGGCAAACTCATCCATGATGCCCACCAGATCGCTGCGAATCTTTTTGATGTTTTTTTGCGCCCAAGCGGCTAGATTGCGCAGAATGTAGACATCGAGGGTGATGCTCTCGGCTAAACCCGGTCGCTGCACCTTCACGGCGACAGTTTCGCCGGTTTTAAGCTTGCCTTTGTACACTTGGCCCAGAGAGGCGGCTGCCACCGGCACATGCGTCAGTTCGGCATAGATTTCTTCAGGGACATCGCCGAGTTCTTCCTCGATAAACTGGTAAGCTACCTCATTGGGAAATGGCGGCAATTGGTCTTGCAATTTGCCCAGTTCTTCCAGATAAACCGGCGGTACGAGGTCTGGTCGGGTGGAGAGCGCCTGTCCAACTTTGATGAAGGCAGGCCCGAGCTGAGTGAGAATTTCCCGCAGCCGCGCCGCTCGCCGCCGCTGATTTTGTTTGAGGCGATTCAGCTTTTCATCCCACCACAGGCTGAGGCGAAAAGAGACAAATAGCCCTACAATGCTCAGCAGTCGCCCCCACACCTGTAGTGGGCGCTGGCGATAGTATTGCGCGATCGCCACGGGATCGTAGCGCAGGGCTTGTATTTCAGAGGCGGGGATAGGGGCAGCTGATTTTAAAGGTGCCGGTGCGGCGTAGGGCAGATCTGGATCGACCGTTACTGCTGGTGCCGGTGCGGCACCCCTGAGTGTTGCTGGCAGACTGGGGCGTCGCTGTTCTGAATTGAGCTGGGCCGGTGGAGGCGATACCGTCTTTACAGTCATGGAGGGACGACCGAGTAGGGGTTACTATGTAAAGCATTGTAACAGCAATTTGCTTCAGGGGGTGTGGGTTTGTGTCCCGCAGAGGTTCGGTAAACTCACACCTTCGCACCATTCAACCCTTGTTTCAACCCTCGTTCCCAGGCGGAAGGCAGACTTGCAGGGGGACCTGAGTGCGGCACCCTACTTCTGTGGCGGGTATCGCGGGGTTAAAAAACCAGGTTTCTTAAAGAAACCTGTTTTTTGGGCATTACCCCCTCAGGCGCTCTTGGGGAAACCGCACCCGGCGGGTGTCACTCTTCAAAATTTTCAGAGGAGTTCAGAGACACTGACGGCTCGGACAGGGATTTTTCATCCGAGTGTTTTTTATAACCGGGCAAATTCAGCAGGAGCATTTCACGGTGCTGAATGGTACTCATCGCGACCTGCCAAGGAAAAGTAAAGGTTTGATAGGATTCCGGCGACAGCTTATCCCGATCCAAATCCTCAAGAACTTTTCGGAATATTTCAAACAGCTGCAGCCGCGCCTTCTCCAGTTCTTCTAAGTCTTCAGTGCGGCGCACCCGCTCAGTTAGAGTGACAATTTGCAGGTTGTATTTGTCGGCTCGGTTTTTTTGCTTTTCGCCCAGACGGGAGCGCCAATCCCAGAGCCAGGACCCAAACAGCATCACGACCGACATCACCAGGGCAATGAAATCCGCATTTGCCACTACATAATCCGGTTTTTCCCGGTCGTAGTAAGCTTGCGCCCCCGGATGGAGTGGCAAGCCAAGACTCTTGTCGGTTTCGGGGTGAGAAATGTTTGCAAACAGCTGATTACTTGCCGCTAAATCGTAGCGGCGATCGAACAAAAGGCTGGGAATTTTGCGGATGAGATCCGGACTGACATCCTGGTTTGTCAGGAGCGCCGATTGCACGCCAACCGTTGGCAAATCTCTGTCTGGGATAGGAGGGTCTCCCCTGTAAGCTCCCTTAGGAATAATGGTCTCTTCCAGATAGGGGCGCGAAATCTTCATAGCAGCCGCTTGGTCAACCGGCACCAGCTGAGCCCGAGTCGTTTGCAGCAGCTCTCGCGTCAGACTGTTTCCCAGCGCCAGACTGCGAAAAATAGCATCCACTTCGCCTTTGCGCAAGGCTTCATTCGCTTCCGCCGGAGAGAGCTCCACCAGCTTAAAGTCGCTTGGCTTCAACCCGTAATGCTGCATTAGCATCTCAAAAGACAGATAAGATCCGCTTCCTTTGATTGGCACTGCAATGCGCTTACCTTTGATATCAGGCACAGTTTTAATGCCAGAATTTTCCGCAGCAATTAGGTGAAAAAGCTCGGAGTACAGCCAGGCTACTATCTGGGCAGATGGCTGGGTTGGCGTATCATTTTGTACGATAGCCAGCTGAACCTTTTTCTGCTGCAAAAGCTGCATATTTTCCAGCGATCCGCTTGTTTCCACCACTTGAATTTGGATTTTCGGCTGATATTTGGCGGTAGCGTCAGCCAGTGTCTGAGCGAAGCCGTAATAATCGCCCCCCTTCTTTCCTGTCGCAATGGGCAGCTGGTGCACCCGGTTCTCGTCGCTCACCACTTTCCAGACGATCCCCCCAACCGCAACTAGGCTTAACAGCGCAATCGGAACAAATACTCTGCGAGACATTCCCTTTCTCCAGGCGTCACCCTATTTTAAGATATGATACTATAATTAAACAGGGAAGCCCTTTGGATCATCTTACTTTTGAAAAATACCTAAACCCCCAGTCCTCTTTCCGCTGTTGATTTTGAGGAAAGGCGAGACGCCTGTCCTGCGTCAGGATGTTTGCACACCGGCTCTCTTAGCCGGTGTACCTGTTATAAATTCTTGCAGCAGTATTGACTTTTCACCAAATTTAGCGGACTCTATAGGGTGGGTTCCCCCGGAACGCACCCTGCTGCGAAATCTGCTGATTCTGAGGACAGGCCGTTCCGGGCGGGCGCGTAACCGCGACGCCTGTCCTGCGCCTGGACGTTTGTTCACCGGCTCTCTTAGGCGGGGCACCTGTTACAAATTATTGCATAAGTCTTGACTTTTCACCAGAGTTAGCTTATTATAACTGCTATCTTTAGCAAATCCCCGCTGCGCCGGGGCTGCGGATGGCCAAGTGCTGCCTTGCCGGTGGAGTGCCCTGCAACAGGATTAAAAGTTAAGCGTGCCGGTGCGTCTCGCGCCCGAATGGAAGATGAACGACGAATTGCAACTGCGGGCGAAACATTTTGCCGCCCTCAAGTCCAAGTATAAAGCCACCCAGTATGAAGACTCATCTCCTTCCAGTCTTCTCTACCTCATCCTGCGAAAAGCTGACTTAGAAATAGAGCTAACTGACTTAGAGTTGGATTGGCTGAAAGAGCGTCAACTTTTTGATACAATAGATCTGATATGGCTGGCTCGACGCCGTGCGGAAGAACCCAAAAGACTGGAAAATGAATTTTCCCATCTCAAGTCTAAGTATCAAGTAGGAAAAGCAGGGAATTCATCCTTAGCCAGCCGGCTGTATCCCATCCTTTGGAAGTTAGACTCTGAAGGCACTATTACTGAGGCAGAAATTGAATGGCTGCAACAGCAAGGTTTCGCTCGCACAGCTTCCCTCGCTCAGGAGATGGGGCGCTTTGCGGCGCTCAAGGTTAAGTACAGCTCCACTAACTGTCAAGACTCATCGCCAGACAGTCCCCTGTATCAAATATTGAAGAAACTGGACGACGGAAAACGCTTAACCGGTGCCGACGAAAACTGGTTGAAAAAGTACCAACTCTTTGAAACCCTGGAAATTTTCCAGAAGCAAGAGGAAGCAAGGGCTGCTGAGTTCTCCCAGCTGAAGTCCAAGTATCAAGCGAACCAGCACCAAGATTCATCACCGGCTAGTCCCCTCTATAACATACTACAGACACTTGAAGCCGACAAACCGCTGAGTGAGTCAGATATTAACTGGCTGAAAAAAGTGGGACTTGCCGAGACGATTGCCATCGCTAAGGGCAGGGAGGCAAAGAGGCAATTTGCGGCGCTGAAAGCCAAGTACAAAGCCAGCCAGTATGAGGATTCATCCCCCTCGTGTCACCTGTATAAAATTCTAGCACGCCTGGAGGATGGCAAGCAGCTGCAAGAGCCGGAGACGAACTGGCTGAAAAAGCGTAAATTGACCGAGACGATGGCAATCGCTGAGGAAGTCGCTCGCTTTACCGCCTTGAAGAACAAGTATAAAGCCACCCAATATAAAGATTCATTTCCCGCCGGCAACCTGTACCAAATTTTAGGTATACTAGAGGCGGGCAATCAATTAAGTCACTCAGAGATTAACTGGCTGCAACAGCAGGGATTTACAGAGACAGTCGCACTCGCTCAGGAGATGCTCCACTTCACCGCACTGAAAGTCCAGTACAGAGCCACTAGCTATCAGGACTCTTCCCCATCTGGTTTTTTCTATCAAACCCTGATAAAAATTGACAGGGGCGAGCAGCTGACTGATTCAGAAGTTAAGTTTTTGAACGAATCCCAGCTGTTTGAAACGATTGCAATTGCCCGAGAAAGGCACTGTGCTGCCCTAAAAGAGAAGTATGGTGTATCGCACCGCACAGACTCGCCCGACAGCCGTCTTTACGCCATTCTGCAAAAACTGGAGAGACGAGAGCGGCTTGAGGAGATGGAGGTAGCTTGGCTGACAGAGGAAAATCTTTTATATTTATCATCCGACAACAAGATTGCCATTGCTTACCACACAATCGAAGCGAATTTCTACGAACAGGAGTTCCAGAACACCGGCAGCCAATGGCACTTGCCCAACGCCAGCAGTCACTGGCGCAAGGCGGGCGAGCCAAAACGCGCCTTAGAACTGACAGACCGGCTGCAATGGGATACAATCAAAGAAAACAAGCTAAAATCGGCACTTTTAACAACAAGGGGCGGGGCTTTCCGAGATATTGGCGAGCTGTCCGAAGCGGAAAAGTGCGCCCGTCAGGCTATGGATCACCAGCCAGAAAGCCATCACCCTTACACATTGATGGGGGCAATTTGTTACGAGTGGGGGAAATATGCAGAGGGAGATTATTGGTTTAACGAGGCAATCAAACGCGGGGCGAATCCCAGAGATATGGATGCCGAAATCAAGCGCGTGGTCAAAAATGCCAAAGATGAGAGCAAGCGCCGGAAAGTGGTCGAGTACCTGCTGAAAAAAGACCCGGAGCGATACGCTTGGGCTAAATCCTATCTGAAGAAGCCAAAAGCCAAAAGCTGATCGTATAACCGGCAGCACGAAGCGCAAGCGCCCCTGTCTGGCCACAGGCAAGCGTGGCCAGCGAGCCGGCAGCCGACGCTGACCGGCACGCCGGGGGCAGGTAATGTTACAAAATTGCCAAAACTCCCCCTTTCCCAGAACACAAACACTAAACTGAAAGTGGTAGAAACCCTTAAGCGCGTGGCTCAATGCTCCTATCCCTGCGGATTGAAAACTTTGCCCTAATAGACCGGCTGGAACTGGAATTCGGCACCGGCTTGAACGTCCTCACCGGCGAAACCGGTGCCGGCAAATCGATCATCCTCGACGCCCTAGACGCCGCCCTCGGGGGCAAAGTCAGCAGTCGCGTCATCCGCACCGGCACAAAACGCACCTTAATAGAAGCCACCTTCGACCTCGACGCACCCACAGCTTCTTGGGTGCGCTCCCAAGAAATAGACCTGCTAGACGGCACATCAGTAGTAGCCAGCCGGGAACTGAGCGTCACTTCCGGCGGTTTGCGCAGCAGGTCGCGCCTGAACGGCACCCTCGTCAACCGCCCGCTGATGGACACCCTGCGCGAGGGCCTCGTAGAATTCACCGCCCAAGGGCAGACCCTCGGGCTGGGCCAGCCGGCACGCCAGCGCGAGTGGCTGGACGCCTTTGGCGGAGCCCCCATCCTCCAGCTCAGACAAGCCGTCGCCAGCGCCCACGCCACCACCCAGCAAGCCCTGCAAGCCCTAGAGCAGCGCCGGCAGTCCGAACAGCAGCGACTGCAGCGACTGGACCTGATCGAGTACCAGATCCGCGAACTCGGTGACGCCAACCTCAGCGATCCCGACGAACTGGCGCACTTAGAAGCCGAACGCCAGCGCCTCAGCCACGTCGTCGAACTGCAGCAGCAGAGCTACCAAGTCTACCAAGCACTTTACCAAAACGACAGCGACGGGCAAGCCGCCGCCGACCTGGTGGGCCTTGCAGAAAAAGCCCTCACGGACATGGTGCGCTACGACAGCGAGCTGCAGCCGATACTCGACTTGGTGAGCGAAGCCTACGCCAGCATCACAGAAGCGGCGCGACAGATGAGCACCTACAGCGCCAATCTCGAAAGCGATCCCCAAAGGCTAGAAGAAGTTGAAGAGCGCATCCAAGAACTCAAGCACATCTGCCGCAAGTATGGCCCGACCCTAGCAGACGCCATCGCCTACCACGAGCGCATCCAAACCGAACTAGAAGACCTCACCGGCGGTGGCCAGTCCCTGGAAGCCCTGGAAACAGCCTATCAGGAGGCATGCGAAAAGCTGGCTGCCCTTTGCGAAAAGCTGAGCGCCCTGCGCCAAGCGGCGGCGTTGGAACTGGAAGCCCGCCTGATCGAAGAACTAAAGCCCTTAGCGATGGAGAGAGTGCAGTTTCAAGTTGAGCTCGCCCCCATCCCCCCCAACTCCACCGGCGCTGACCGCATCAGCTTTTTATTGAGCCCCAATGCCGGCGAACCGCTGCAACCGCTGTCAGAAACCGCCTCGGGCGGGGAAATGAGCCGCTTCCTGCTGGGGCTGAAAGCCTGTTTCGCCTCTGTTGACGATGCCGGCGTGCTGGTGTTTGACGAAATTGACGTTGGGGTTTCCGGGCGAGTCGCCATCGCCATTGCCGGCAAACTGCACCAGCTGTCCCACCGGCACCAAGTCCTGTGCGTCACCCACCAGCCCCTGGTCGCCGCAATGGCCGACCGGCACTTCCGGGTGGACAAACAAGTTATCGAGTTCTCTGGAGAGGGAATTCTGGAAGGGGGAAGCTCGGTAGCAGGTGAAACTTCACCGAAGCAGCGCACTGTGATTCGCGTGACGCCTTTAGATGAGTGCCAGCGCCGCGAAGAGCTGGCCACTATAGCCGGGGGCCGGTCGGCCCAACAGTCCATCGCCTTTGCCGACTCTCTGCTCGTCCAAGCTGCCAATCTGCGGCAAAAAGCAGCTGGGAATTAGTGCGGCGATATTTCAGGTGTCACGGCTCCGGGGTGAGGGGTGAGGGGTTTCCGGAGCGGAGGGACACGCGACACGAGCGCCTAACACCTAACACCTAACACCGAAAACCAGGGGTGAAGCCGCAATTGGGAGGCTTCGGCACAGCTATTTTTCCCTTCAAGATGTCAGAATCGTACTGGCAGGCTCAACCCCAGCAGGGGTCTGGGCTCTGTGCCGGCCTTGTATCGCTGAAAACATGCTATCACTTTAACAACCCTGACGCTAAGCATTAGCCCAACCCTCAACGACAGAGTAAACTGAGGAGTAGTCTTGAATCGGCTCGCTGCTGTCGCCAGCGGCGAGCCAACGAGGGCAGCACCACCAGTGGTTCTCTGACTCCTGGCATCTTTTAAGAGTAAAGAGCTATGACACCTGCATCTCCGAATCCAACTGTTTGGGACCAGACTGGCACCGTGATTGACGTCACCGCCCAAGTTGAAAGCAGGAATGCGCACCATCAAAGGTCTGCATCTCCCACCAGTGCATCTACCAGTGCGTCAAGCCGCGCATCTAGCAGCGCACTTGCCACAACCCAGGGAACTTTCCAGGCGTTCCTAGCCCCGCTCAACAAGGAAAACTTCAAGGTAGTCGTCGCCGACATTGAGAGCAAGCTGGAAACGGTCAATCAAACCCTGTCCATGCTGGACAGCCTGCTGGACAGCCAGGGGTTTGACGCCATTCTCGACGAGATGCTGCGCTCCATCACCTTAAAAACAGGGGAATTGCTGGGGGCGGACCGCACGACGATTTTTTTATTAGATGAAGAAAAAAATGAACTGTATACCATAGTCGCTAAAGGGGCGTCTGGTGCGCCGCTAGAGATTCGGATTCCGGCAGATAAAGGAATCGCAGGGGAAGTGGCGACATTTAAAAAAGTAGTCAATATTCCTTTCGATTTTTATGACGATCCGCGCTCGGGAGCGGCCAAGCAGTTTGATAAGAAAAACGGATACCGCACTTACACGATGCTGACTCTGCCCCTGTTGAGTGAGGAGAAGGGGGGAAAGAAAAAGTTAGTCGCCGTCGTGCAATTGCTCAACAAGTTGAAAAAAGTCACGGACTTGACCGCTCCTCTGTCTGACAGAATTGATACCAGGGGCTTTACGCGAGAAGATGAAGAGGTGTTTGCAGATTTTGCCCCTTCGATTCGCCTGATTCTGGAGTCGTCCCGGTCTTTTTACAAGGCCACACAGAAACAGCGTGCGGCTTCCGCCCTCATGGCGGCGATCGAGTCCCTCAGCAAGAGCAGCTTGGATCTCGAAGACACCCTCAAGAAGGTGATGGATGAGGCCAAGAAGCTGATGAACGCCGACCGCAGCACCCTGTGGCTGCTGGACAAGGAGAAAAATCAGCTGTGGACAAAAATCCCCATCGGTGGGGTTTTGCAAGAACTCCGCATCCCCCGTCATGCGGGCTTCGCAGGCCAAGTCGCCGAATCCGGAGAGCCTCTGATCATTCCGTTTGATTTGTACGACCAGCCCGGATCGGAAACAGCGAAGCAAACAGACCAGAAGACGGGCTACCGCACTTGCAGTATGCTGTGCATGCCGGTGTTTAACGCTGACAGACAGCTGATTGGCGTAACGCAATTGATCAACAAGAAAAAACAAGGGGAGTTCCCGCCTTACAATAAAGCGGACTGGCCAAACGCTCCGGAATGCTGGAAGGCGAGCTTTAATCGCGCCGATTTGGAATTCATGCAGGCGTTTAACATTCAAGCCGGTGTGGCCCTGCAAAATGCCTCCCTGTTTGCCACCGTCAAGCAGCAGGAGCAAATGCAGCGCGATATTCTGCGCAGCCTGAGCAATGGCGTGATCTCTACGGATAAAAGCGGGCACGTCCTCGCCGCCAATGACCGGGCCCTGCTGTTGCTGGGGTTGAAAGAGCAGCGCCTCGAGGGCATGCAGGTAACAGAATTAGTCCGTTTTGAGAAGGGAGACTTCGCCAAGTGGTTCCAAGATGCTTTAGCCGGCAAACCGGAACAGTACTACCCGGAGCAAACCTTACTGTCTCACGGAATCGAACAGCACAGCGTTAATTTGTCGATTAACACCATAGCGGACGCCCTCGATGCGAAAAAGGTCAACGGGGCCCTGGTGGTCATGGAGGACATCAGCAATGAGAAGCGCCTCAAGAGTACCATGTACCGGTACATGACTCAGGAAGTGGCCGAACAGTTGCTGCAAAGTGGCGACACCGGCTTGGGCGGGAAGCGCAAGGAAGTCTCGGTGCTGTTCTCGGATATTCGCAGCTACACCACTTTGAGCGAAGGCATGAGTGCCGAAGAGGTGGTGGACATGCTCAACGAATATTTTGAGCGCATGGTGGACGCCGTATTTAAGTACAAGGGCACCCTGGACAAGTACATCGGCGACGCCATCATGGCCTTCTGGGGCGCGCCGCTGGACAACCCGCAACAG
>CAZJNL010000098.1:0-9989 GCA_964546515.1 uncultured Oscillatoria sp. | reverse complement strand
CCTCTCCCCTTGTGGGAGAGGGGGCTGGGGAGTGAGGGGATGACAAAAGTGAGATGCACTCTACTGTGCCTGAATTCGAGCCAGAGTAGCGCCCCGGTAATAGTGCGCTAAAATTGCATTGTAGGGGTATCCCCGCTTCGCCAGATTGTAAGCGCCCCACTGACTCATCCCCACGCGGTGGCCAAAACCGTACCCTTGAAACACAAAAGCTGCCGGTGGAGATTTGGAATTGCCTTTATCCGCACCCCCACCCTGGGGGCTAACCCTAAACCGAGAGCTTCTCAGTCCCAGAGTTTCCATCAAAGAATCCCCACTCAGAGATCGCGTGCCGGCATCCCCGACCACTTTTATACTAATAATCCGACCTCTGGGCGTAGTGCGCTCCGGCGTCAGCGACACAATATTGCCAACACCGGCAATTAGATCGCTGAGTTCAGCGCTAGAAAAACGTTTTGTCCACTGATATCCCGGAGTTCCCTGGTCGTAATCTGGCACACCCCGCAAATACGGCAGAGATGTTTCCCAGACATCCTCCACATTTTCCGTGTGTCCCCCCGACGCCGCGTGGTAGGCGGCGAGAATCACCGAGCCACCGTAAGTCAGCACTTGGCCCGCTGTAGCCTTCACCGCCGCGTAAGTGCCGGGGGATTCCGTTTCCACCCCCTGATACACCTGCCATCCCTGCGTATCCCCCACATCGTAAACCCGCTTAGCGCTGTTTTGCCGCTCGTAAAGCGCGTAAGAGCGAGCCGCCACAGCTTGGGCCTTAAGGGCGTCTTCAGGCCAATTGCCCCCCATTTCCGCACCGATAACACTGTAGAGATACTCTTCCAAATCCACATAATTAACAGCCGTCAAACCGCTGCCGGTGGGAACCAGAAAAATGCGTCCGCGATACCAGCGATTGCCAATGAAAACATAGCCGTCGCCCTGCGGCTCAATCCAAATTTGGCCTGCCTGCCAGCGATTGACAGCCACAAAGCGCCCCTTGCGTTCCGCAGAAAAGCTATTCAAACCCGCCACTTGGCCCAGTACCTGACCGGCACCATTGCGAACCACAGCAGTAGTCGAACTGCCGACCTTAACCTTACTCACCCCCTCTTCAATGGCCACGCGCAATTCCAGCGCCAGAGCCGGTGCCGCGATTGCCAGCCACAGCAGTGCCGAGAGCCACCAGTGACGTTTTCCCCAGAGCACCGACCGCAGGAGCTGCAATAGCACAAAATTGGAGAAAAGTCTAGCCATCATTCCTTAAAAATCCTCACATCAAAAAGGTTGGAGCGGACATGCACTCAGGGAGCTCAGAATTTGGGCAGAATTGGAATAGGCAGCCACCTGCCAACCTTGGACAATATTAAGCCAACTGACTCTAACTTGTGCTGTTTTTTTCCCCCAAATCGCCGCCAGCGGGGGAAAACGGGGTTTGGGGTTTGGGGTTTGGGGCTTGGGGCTGGGGGTCAATTATCACTTACCGCCTGAAACCTAACCCCTCACCCCTAACCCCTCACCCCTAACAGACAGCTAAAATAAACCCAAATAAGATGGCTCTGCAGAAATGGCACAAACTAAGAGTCAGGCATCACCGCAGGGATAACTACCATGTTTCAGACTGCTACGCACGACCGAAACGCCACCCCAACTGACACCACCCTCGACGTTGAACTGCGCAAAGTTTTCAAAGTGTTTAACGGCGAAACCGCTGTGCGAGGGGTTGACCTCGACATCCGGCGGGGCGAATTCTTCAGCATTCTTGGCCCCTCCGGCTGCGGGAAAACCACCACGCTGCGCTTAATCGCAGGGTTTGAGACGCCCTCAGCAGGAGAGCTGCTAATTAGGGGGCAGTCCATGACCCACATTCCCCCCTACCGCAGGCCGGTGAACACCGTATTTCAAAGCTACGCCCTGTTTGGCCACCTGAATGTCTGGGAAAACATAGCCTTCGGACTGCGGATCAAGCGCCAGGGCAAAGCAGAAATCGAAGATCGGGTCAGAGAAGCCCTCCTGCTCGTCAAAATGGAAGCCTACGCCCACCGGTTTCCGGCGCAGCTGTCGGGAGGGCAGCAGCAGCGGGTAGCCCTGGCCCGGGCCCTGGTGAACCGGCCCGCAGTCCTGTTGCTCGACGAGCCCCTCGGGGCCTTAGACTTAAAACTGCGCAAAGAAATGCAGGTAGAGCTGTCCAACCTGCACCAAGACCTGGGCTTGACCTTTGTCACCGTCACCCACGACCAAGAAGAGGCGCTGTCCATGTCAGACCGGATTGCCGTGATGAACCACGGGCGCATCGAGCAAATTGGCACCCCCAAAGACATTTACGAGCGACCCAGAAGCCCATTCGTCGCCGATTTTATCGGGGACACCAACCTGTTCAAAGGCCGGCTGGAAACCTCTGACGGCTCAACCCTGCAGATATTTACCGACAAAAAGCTCAAGATTCTCGTGCAGCCCCAGGAAAGCTGGAACCACTCCGGAACCGGGGAACAGATTGTGGTCAGCGTGCGCCCCGAGAAAATTCAGCTCAGTCTCTACCCGCCTTCCGTGCCGGCGAACACCTTTGAAGGACGCCTGAAGCACGTCATGTACCTGGGCACCCACGTTCATTATCTAGTGGAATTACTCTCCGGGGACACCCTAACCGTCATGCAGCCCAACACCGCCGGGAGTTTGCCAGACACCGACACTCCCATTTACGCCTCTTGGGCACCCGCAGACTGCATCGCCCTCACCGCCTGACACAGGGAAATGGGGGCCGGGATTTGGGGATTTGGGGATTGCTCCCACTCCCCCTGAAGCCAGAGCAATTCTGTAAACTGAACGTGGCGGGCAGTATGGCTGCCGGTGCGCCCAGTTGGGAATCCGATCGCGTCCCAGGCAATCGTTATTGTGGTAGGGGCGGGTTCACCCGACATATCTATGGGAAGCAAAAGGTGTGAGTAAACCCGCCCCTACTGCCGGACACGATATGATTATCTGGAAGCAGTTTTGATAAAAATGCAGGGATTAAATGAATTTTTAGAAGAGTTGGAGTCGCACTGTCACTCAAAGGCAATCGCCACCTTTGTCGGCAGTGCGGGCGTTGGGTTTGTAGTAGACCTGGAACGCAAAGGCAATCGCGTGCGCTACGGTTACGAACCGGGGGTGAAAGAAATGTTCGTCACCCAACTCGCCAGCCGGTGCCAGCCAGCAGGCTCTCTGGTTCTGCGGTCGTTCACCTCAGAAACCGACCCCCTAACAAAATTGCCAGTCAAAGAGCTGCGGGGCTACGTTCTACAGCGCGAAGGCAATCGCTTAGAATTTGAAAAACTCTCTCCAGAGATGATGTTTGCCTGTCAAAACACCGACGCCGAAACCGGCGAACCCCTGCCCCTAGAACAATCTGTAAAATACTGCTAACACTACCTTTAACCGCCAACCCAATCAATCCCTCTTCTTCCCCTGCCTTGGCGTCCTCGGCGTCCTTGGCGGTTCATTTAACAACAGCCACTCCCACACCACCAACATAAAATACCCCGCTACCCAATCCCTCACGCTCAAAAAAAACAGTGCATTTAACAGATTCAAACAAATCTCGGATCGCACATACGCGGCGTCAGTTCTTGCAGGCGTCAGCCGCCGCGATTTCAGGGCTGGCGCTCTCCAGCTGCGGCTGGAGGCTGGGCAGCGTGCAATCATCTCCAGGCCCCCTCCCGCCCAATAAAATGTACATCTACACTTGGGCGAACTATACCGATGACGAATTGCTCAAAAGCTTCTCCGAGCAAACCGGCATTGAGGTGATTGCCGACGTGTTTGGCTCGAATGAAGAAATGCTGGCAAAGATTCAAGCAGGTGGTAGCAGCGCCTACAGCATCATCTACCCTTCTGAGTACATGGTGAGAAAGATGATCGAGCAGGACATGCTCGCCGAACTCGATCGCTCCCGCCTCCCCGTGATCAACCAGCTGTTCGAGCAATTCCAAAATCCTGACTACGATCCGGGGAACCGCCACAGCGTGCCGGTGAGCTGGGGAACCACCGGCTTGATTTACAATACCGAAAAGTTGAAACAGCCTCCCGAAGATTGGAACTACCTGTGGGAGTACCAGAAGGTTCTGTCGCGGCGCATGACGCTGCTCGAAGATGTCCGGGAAGTCATGGGCGCGGTGTTGCGGATGTTGGGATACTCGTACAATTCGACAGCTCCCAAGCAAATCGAACAGGCGTATGAGAAGTTAAAAGCGCTTAAGCCGGCAATCGCCTCCTTTACCACCGACGCATGGCGTCCGCAAATTTTGACCGGCGACCTGTTGGTGGCGATGTGTTACTCTTCTGATGCCAATGAACTCATCGAAGAAAACGACAAGTTTCAGTATGTGCTGCCCAAAAGCGGGTCTTCCCTGTGGACAGACACCCTGGTTATCCCCAAATTTGCCCCCAACCTGCAGGGAGCCTATGCTTGGATAAACTTTGTATTGCAGCCGTCCGTATCAGCCAAGCTCTGCGAGCGATTGAGCTTCGCCACCCCCAGTCGAGCTGCTTTCGATATATTGCCCGAAGAAATCCGCAACAATACCTGCTTGTTTCCGCCAGAGTCAGCCCTGAAAAATTGCGAAAGGGTTGCGCCGGTGGGGAACGCCACCCAACTTTACGAGCGTTTGTGGACGCAATTGACTAGCACATAAACTGTCATTTGTCAAGGTAATTTCAAGAATTAAATTAACAACTGATTTCAGGTTGAACCAGTGTCTGTATCTAGTAAAACCTCCCTCCCCCCTAGCCCACAGTCTCAGCCCGACGTTCGGCGGCTGGGGTCAAAATTGTTGGGGCCCCTGGTATTGCTTGGCCCAGCCGGCCTGTGGTTGCTGCTGTTGCTGGTGGTGCCAACCCTAATCATTTTTGAGCTGAGTTTGGTGCCCAATATCAAACCAGGAGAATTGGTGAATCCCTCAGGAATCGACAACTACCTGCGGGTGTTCGAGCCCATCAAAGTGCAGGTGATGGGGCGTTCCCTGTTCTTTTCCACCGGCACCACCGCAATTTGTTTGCTCTTGGGCTTTCCAGTTGCGTACTGGATTGCCCTCAACGCCCCCAAGAAGTGGCGGAATTTGCTGTTGCTGGGGTTCGTCTTGCCTTTGTGGACATCCTCCCTGCTGCGCTCCTACGCTTGGATTACCATTTTGCGCCCCACCGGCGTCCTCAACACCGTCCTCACCACCGTAGGGCTGCCGGCGCTGGATTTGCTCAACCGCAGCAGTGCCGTGCTGATTGGCATGAGCTACAGCTACCTCCCCTACATGGTTTTAATTCTCTACGCCTCCCTGGAAAAGCTGGACAAGCGCTTGCTGGAGGCGTCAGCCGACTTGGGAGCCAATCCGGTAGAAACCTTCTGGAAAGTCACCGTACCCCAAACCATGCCGGGAATAGCTGCCGGTTCGCTGCTGGTGTTCATCAACGTCATGGGAGATTTTGTCGATCCCGAATTGCTGGGTGGCGCGTCGAGCATGACTGCAGCCCGTTTGATTTACAATCAGTTTCTGGGAGCCACTCAAAACTGGGGCTTTGGCTCAGCGTTAAGCATGGTTTTGATTTTGTTCGTCAGTATCGCCATCGCCCTGTTAATTCGGTTTGGCGAGGCAACCCCCAAGCGCTGAAGCATCTAGATTGCATTCTTCCCTCTCGGTACACCGGTTTTTGGCAGTAGAGACGCGATAAATCGCGTCTCTACGGACGGGAATTAAGCTGAATTACGACAGCCTGATTCTTCGGCAAATTAAAAGCATAAAAACGCGATTTTAGCCGGCGGGCCCTCCCAAACGGGCTCGCCGAAAGACAAAACCCATGAGTGCGAATCCTAACAGAACATCCCCAAGCAGACGAACGCGGCGCAGATTCTTGCAAACCTCAGCGGTGGCATTCTTAACTGCGACGCTCTCGAATTGCGGCTGGAGGCTGGGTGAAGTCGGCGAGAAAAAGTGCCAGCCGCCCACAACTAATAGCAACAAACTTTACCTTTACACTTGGACTAGCTACAGCGATGACGACTTGCTCAATAACTTCACGAAAGCAACTGGCATCGAAGTGAGTGCCAATATTTATGATTCTAACGAAGAGATGCTGGCTAAGATGCAAGCCGGCGGTGGCGCTGACTACAGCGTCATCTACCCGTCCGATTATATGGTAATCCAGATGGCAGAATCAAAACTGCTCAGGCCACTGGACGGATCTCAACTGATTGGTTTGGAAAACCTGCTGCCAAAATTCCAGAATCCCGTCTACGATCCGGGCAACCGCTACAGCTTGCCCTTCAGCTGGGGGACAACCGGCTTTATTTACAACCCCTCCAAACTACAGCCCGAACCAGAAGACTGGGATTATCTCTGGAAATACCAAAAGCAGCTGCACCGGCGGATGACGCTGCTCAATGACATGCGCGAAGTGATAGGCGCGGCGCTGCGCATGCTAGGCTATTCCTACAATTCCACAAATCCCCAGCAGCTCAAAGAAGCTTATCAGCAGTTAAGGGCGCTCAAACCGGCAATCACCGCCTTTACCTCCGACGGTTGGCCTAGTCAAATAATCACGGGAGACTTAGTGCTGGCAATGTGTTATTCCTCAGATGCTTTCGACGCGATTAAAGAAAACCCGACATTGAAGTATGTGATTCCCAGCAGCGGCACCTGCCTGTGGACTGACACAGTAGCCATGCCCAAATTTCCTACCAATCCAGCAGCCGCCTTGGCTTGGCTAAACCACATACTGAAACCGGAGGTAGCCGCCTTGATATGCCAGCGCAGCAACTTGGCAACTGCCAATCGCGCCGCCTACGATATGCTGCCTGATGCTGTGCGCAACAATCCCATAATATTTCCGCCTTCCTCCCTGCTTGCCAAGTGCGAAAGCATCGCGCCGGTGTGGGAATTTAGCGCAATTTACGACCGCTACTGGACGGAATTGACCAGCGGCTAGGCCATCTTTTTCCCCTGTAACAACTAGAATCTGAAATTGCATGACAAACACGGTGAGCAATCAACTGGAGGACATTCCAATCAATATGCTGCAGTCCAAGGATAAACCCCGCCTGTCCTGGCAGGTGATATTTGTCGGGGTGATGTACTTTTTCATGTACCTGCCGATTTTTGTGCTATCAGTTTACAGCGTCAACCAGTCTCCCTACAGTGCCGGTTGGGAGGGATTTACCGTAAATTGGTATCTCAAACTATTCAGCGACAAGCGCATTTTTACGGCGCTGCAAAACAGTTTGACCGTAGCTTTGAGTGCGGTTGCCATCTCAGCTGTTATCGGCACGCTGATGGCAGTGGGCTTGGCGAAGTTTCGGTTTCCCGGCAAAAGCTTGTATCTGGGCATGTCCTACCTGCCGCTGATTATTCCAGATATTGCGATCGCCGTGGCTACGCTGGTTTTCCTAGCCGCAGTGCAAATTCGCTTGAGCCTGTGGACGATTGTAGCGGCTCACATCGTCTTCTGCCTCGCCTATATCGGGTTGGTGGTTTCCACGCGACTGGCAGATTTAAACCCGCATTTAGAGGAAGCCGCCCTCGATTTGGGGGCGACGCCGGTGGAAGCTTTTATGCAAGTTTTGCTGCCCCAGCTGATGCCCGGGATTATCTCCGGCTGTCTTTTGGCTTTTGTGCTGAGCATGGATGACTTTTTGATTGCCAGCTTTACTGCCGGTACCGGCGCGACAACACTGCCGATGGAAATTTTCAGCCGCATCCGCACGGGGGTAAAGCCGGATATTAACGCCCTGAGTGTGATTCTGATTCTGGTGTCAGGAAGTTTGGCTTTTGTGGCGGAGTACCTGCGCTATCAGGGGGAGAAGAACAGGGGTTAGGAAGAAGGAACCGCCCAAAATGAACCGCCAAGACGCGCCTGTTCGCCAAGAATGGCTCGTTACCGGGCGGCCTGTCTGGGAACGACTGCTGGGAGGCTGTTGCCTCCCGCATCATTCCAGATAGCTGATAGCTACACCAATTTCAGATTGGGGTACTCGGCTATCATGTCGTCAGAGGTGAGGGTGTCACCGGCAGCTTGGGGAGTCCAGAGAACCTCGACTGCCAGCAGCTGTTCGCCGGAGATCCCGCCCATCTGGCGCAGGGCTTGACGCAAGTCGTCTGTGCTGTTGATAGCGGGGAGTTTGAGTTCGCCTTGGGTGCCGGCGATAATTGTTACGACAATATACTCACCTGGCGCTTGACTCAAGTCGGTCTTGCCAGCCTGCTTGCCGTCGCTTTCCCCCACCGGCAGGTAGGTTTTGCCGTCAGCTTGTCGCAGCTGGCTGTTGACGTTGGAGAGGGTTTCTTCGGTAAATTTGCTGCGTTCGGCGAGAGACAGCTGGTTAAATTTGGCTTCGGCGGATTGAAGGCGAAGTTGGTGGGATTCGCCACCGGCATAGACCCAGTATTGCGGGTGGCGCAACAGAGTCAGGGCGGCTTCTTGCAGGACGAGGGCGCGACCGGCTCCTGTGCCGGTGTCCGCTGTTTCGGCGAGTGCGTCGAGTTCAGCTTGCAGAGCTCTGGCCCCGGCGAGCAGCCCCACTTGCACTTTGGCGACGGAAACGGTGGGGTTGCTGTATCCTACCTCATCTGTGGCTTCACCGGCACCCCGGAAGGCTTGAGCGAGGAAGCAGGCGATAGCGAGGAAAATCAGGATGGAGAATAAACCGCCGCCTCCCCAGAAGAAGGGAATCAGGAAGGGAAAGCCAATACCGCCGCCCGGGTAGTAGCCGCCGCCATATCCCCCTCCCGGCGCGTAGGTGCGGGGAGAGGAGTAGGTGCGGCTGGGCGCATGGAAGGAACCGCCGCCAATCCGCCCGCCGGTGCGTGCGGCTAGAGCTCCGCTGGCGTCACTGAAGGCTAGGGCGATAGCCAGTCCAATCGCCAGCAGAGATTTTAAGAGGGGTTTGATTGACAAACGTAATTTTTTATGCATAGGTTCTGTGCCTCACTTATCTCATTAAAGCTTGACCGGCTTTGGGTGTTCCCCTGCTGACTGGAAAGCCTGTTCCGCCTGGGGGCAGCCCACTGCTGAGGTTTGGGCCAGGTGTCAGGTAGGGCACACCTCTAATGTATCGCCTTCTCTAAATTCTAGGCAGACATCTGGGGGCGGATACTGCGGGGAGATATCCGCACTTTCGGGAAGTGACGCGGCGGTGTGCCGGTGTGAAATCCCCTTGGCGCGTTCTCCCGAAGGGGTGGGGGCGGGTTTATTAATCTCCCGATCTGTGCCATAAATATGTTGGGTTCACCCGCCCCAACAAGGATATGATATTGAGGCCAACGCACTCCTCTGCCTAACTTTTCCAACACGCTCTTAGGTGGGTGTTTGGTGCGAATATGGAGAGAGGACTGTTTGCAAAGGGAGGAGTGCCGGTGAAATTGGCTATTAACAGGGCTGGGAAATAGGATCAGTATATCCTCCGAATAAATTCGGCAGGCTTTTCCAATAACTACCGCCAATAAATTCTCAATTTCAAGCATGCGTTGGCAGGCTTTGTCTGGAGTTACTCCGAATTTATTCGGAGGCTCGGATTGAGGAGCGGGAGATAAACCCAGAACCTTATATAACTGTCCCAGAAGTTGTTCTATAACAACAGTGGCAGCACAGATTTGAGATTCTAAATTCTACATTAACCCTCAATCCCAAATCCCAAATCCCAAATCCCAAATCCCAAATCCCAAATCCACCTACCCTCCCCCGACAATCGTGACAATTTCCAGGCGATCTCCCTCCTGCATTTGGGTTTGCTCCCAGAATTGCCGGTGGAGAATCTCCCCGTTATACTCCACCGCCAGCAAACGAGGATTCAACCCCAGCTGTTCCAGCAGCGCCGGCAGCGAAGTTTCGGGGGGGCAAGTTCGGTTTTCCCCATTGACTTGCAGCGTAATTTGTGATGTATCCTTCATGATTTCTCAAAAGTCAGCTGGTGCGATTGTTGGGTATCCAAACACAAGACAAAACACAAGACAAACATTTCTATTTCTCCCCCTCTCCCC